>DATKXO010000171.1:0-39907 GCA_035528995.1 Phycisphaerae bacterium
TTCAACAACGCCCACGTCTCCGGCGACTCCGGCAATCAGGACAATGACCTGACCTACGATGCGACCGACCACACGGCTGTTATCGTGGCGGAGTTCAAGCTCGCGCTTGCCCAGGCGATGACGGCCATGCTCGGCTTCAAAGACGATCAGGGCCAGTCGCTACGCCTCTCGCCGTCGGGTCTGGTCATCATCGTGCCGCCGGCGTTGTACGTCACCGCGTTGGAGGCGGTCGGGGCGACGGTCATCGCCAGCACCACGAACATCCTGCAGGGCGCCGCTCGCGTGGTCCCGCTGCCGGAAATCACCACGGGGACCACGTGGTATCTCTTGAAGACCGACGGCCACATCCGGCCGTTCATCTTCCAGGACCGGATGCCGATTGAGTTCGGCTCGCAGACTGAGCAGAGTGAATCGGGCTTCATGCGGGAAGTTTTCATGTTCGGCGTCCGTGCCCGCTACCGCGTCACCTACGGCCACTGGGCCTACGCGGTTCGGACCGTCTTCAATTGACGTGCCGATCCACGGGCCATCCCGGCCGATCGTCCGCCTGAAAGGCCCGGCCCTGTTGCGACAGGTGCTCGGCTTGTCCTGGGAGGTTTCGCTCCGGCGTCTGTGTGAAGACGCGGCCGCCCGGATCGCCCAACTGGAGGCCGACGTGGAAAACGCTCGCCACCGTGCCCAGGCCCCGAAACCCCGCGACTCGTTGAAGGTGATTTAACCCATGCCCGACCGCGAGGCGACAATCCGGACCAAAGTCGAGGGCGCCGATCAGGCCGCCGCCGACGTGAAAAAGGTCGCCGACGCCCAGCGCGACCAGGCCACCGCCGCCAAAGAGCAGCAGCAAGCCGCCGGCCAGGCCTCCGGTGCTGAATCCCAACGCGAGACGGCCCAGGCAACCCGGGAAACCGCCAAGGCCACCCAAGAGCTGACCAGTTCCGAGCGGAACTTGAAGGATGTTCTGAACCAGATTCACCCGGCCTTCGGTCAGCTCTACGATGCGATGACCGGGGCGCTGAAACTGGCCGGCGACCTGGGCAAAAAGAACCTTGAGCTCGGTGGCGTCGTCGATGTGGTCACCGGAGCGGTCAAAGGCAACGCAGCCGCGTTCCTATTGCTCGGCGTCGGCAGTGCCGCCTTCCTGGCAGTCAGCCACACGGTCAACAAGTGGAAGGAGTTGAAGGAAGAAGCGATCGCCGCCAAGAAGGCCGTGGAGGACTACGCGGCGGCACAGAGTCAGGTCTCCAGCGAAGGCGAGCGGACCCGCGGCGAGCTGGCCGCCGGATTGATCGCTCGCGGCAAGGCGACACCCGAGGCGCTGGACGAAGCGGTGACGCGCGAGCAGCAGTTGGGGACCCTGGCCTCGGTGCCGTCAGTGTACAGGCGGCAATCGCCGGTGCCGGGAGCGGTGCCGACCTGAGCGGCTACCAGTCGCTCGCCGCCGCGATGCAACGCGGCTACGTCAAACCGGACGCCGACGATCCCATGGCCGCGCTGCAAGGCGTGCTGAAGGACAAAGAGAAAGCGGCCGAGCTGCAACGGGCCGTTGCACTTCAGAAGTCCGAGCAGGACCGGCGAAAGGCCGAGGCCCGGGAGCAGTTTTTCAACTTCACGTACAACGTGGCCTGGACGCCAACCGGACGTGACGAGCTGTTCGCCCAGGGCGAGCCGGACGAGATCATGCGGGACATCGAGCAGGAGTACGGAATCAGCGGCGAGCAGGCCGCTCAGTCGCTGGCCGTGGCCCGTCAGCTCACGGCCCGACTCCAGGAAAAGCAGCGGCTCACCCAGACGGGCAAGCTCGGATTCGTCCCCTTCCAGGGCATCGGCGGTGGCCGGGCCTACGAGCTGCCGGATAAAGAGGGCGACTATGCCCGCGTGGACCCGCTGGTCGAGCAGATCGCCGACTCCCTGTTTGAGAGGTTCCAGCGTCCGGGCCAGGACGGCGGGGCCGCCCCGGGCGGCGCCCCGACGGTCATCCACCACCACCACACCACAGTCAACAACCGCCCGAACATCTACCGAGACCGCCGTGGCCCGTGGAACGTCCGCAACGGTCAGTCGGAGAGAGACCGTGCCCACGCTGGATGACCGCCGAAACATTGCCGCAACGTTGCCGCATTGCCGCCCAAGTCTACCTGCGGATAGACTACCGAAATGACACGTAACCCACGCTTTGAACAGGACTTGAACGCTTCCGACCCAACCCGCCCGCTTCGCACTACCACTGCAATTCTGCCCGAAATGGCCCCGGATCGGGGGTGTGGCGTTTTTAAACGAATCCGCGCCGCTTTCGCCGATTTTTTTCTAAGCCTCTATAAGACAAGGGTTTAGCCGGATTCCCAATCCGCGCTCGCCAGTGGTCATTTCATCCTGCGCGCAGCAGAAAACGGCAGGTGTTCGACCGCTGTTTTGTGCTGTTTCTCGTTCGAGCATGCAGCGGGAATCGGTCGAATCTTGTTGCCCTGATCGCCCCAACGCGCTCGCACGGTGTCTGGGCCGCGAATCATCCGGATGTAAGTGCCTTATAAGGAAGATGTTAAGAAAACCCCTCCCAAAAGGCGGGGCTCGACGATGAAATCGTACTGATTTAGTGCTATATAACTGCAATGCCCTTCGCCCGCACGTTTAGCGGTGCGGGTTCGGGTCGGAGAAGGCCGCGCACGGCTCCGGTCCAGGGCGCTCGGGCGAAGGCTCGCAGCGCCCTTGGCCGGAGGGACCGCGGGAACCTCGGCCACGGAATGCAGTCGTCAAGGGCCGGCACACCCAGGCGCGGCAGTTATCGAACACCAGGCGCGGAGCGGATCGACGATGTCTACCGACACCCGGACGATCGAGGAATTTGCGAATCGCGAGTACCCCTACGGCTTCACCACGGATATCGAGGCGGACAGCGCCCCGCCCGGACTGAACGAGGACACCGTCCGGTTCATCTCGGCCAAGAAGAACGAGCCGGAGTGGTTGACGGAATGGCGACTGCGGGCCTATCGGCACTGGCTGACCATGGTCGAGCCCAAGTGGCCCAACGTTCACTACCCGCCGATCGATTACCAGCAGATCGTCTACTACTCGGCTCCGAAGCAGAAGAAGGGGCTCGAGAGCCTCGACGAGGTCGATCCGAAGCTGCTCGAGACGTACGAGAAGCTCGGCATCCCGCTCGACGAGCAGAAGATGCTGACCGGTGTGGCGGTGGACGCGGTCTTCGACAGCGTGTCGGTGGCCACGACGTTCAAGGAGAAGCTGGCGGAATTGGGCATCATCTTCTGCTCGTTCTCGGAAGCGGTCCGGAATCACCCCGAACTGGTTCGCAAGTACCTGGGCTCGGTGGTGCCGTACACGGACAACTTCTTCGCCACGCTCAACTCGGCGGTGTTCAGCGACGGGTCGTTCGTCTACCTGCCCAAGGGCGTGCGCTGCCCGATGGAGCTGTCCACCTACTTCCGCATCAACGCCAGTTCCACGGGTCAGTTCGAGCGGACGCTGATCGTGGCCGACGAGGGCAGCCAGGTCAGCTACCTGGAAGGCTGTACCGCCCCCATGCGGGACGAGAACCAGCTTCACGCCGCGGTGGTCGAGCTGGTCGCTCTGGACGACGCGACGATCAAGTACTCGACGATTCAGAACTGGTATCCCGGCGACGAGAACGGCGTCGGCGGCATCTACAACTTCGTGACCAAGCGGGGCAAGTGCGCCGGCCGCCGGTCGCACATCTCCTGGACGCAGGTGGAGACGGGATCGGCCATCACCTGGAAATACCCCAGCTGCATCCTGATCGGCGACGATTCGGTGGGCGAGTTCTACTCGGTGGCTTTGACCAAGGGACGCCAGCAGGCCGACACCGGCACCAAGATGATCCACATCGGCAAGAACACCCGCAGCACGGTGGTGTCCAAGGGCATATCGGCCGGTCGGGGGCAGAACACCTACCGCGGCATGATCAAGATCAACAAGGGGGCCTACGGGGCTCGCAACTTCACCCAGTGCGACTCGATGCTGCTGGGCGACAAGTGCGGGGCCCACACCTTCCCCTGCATCGAGGTGCGGAACAACACGGCCAAGATGGAACACGAGGCCACGACCTCGAAGATCGGGGAGGACCAGCTCTTCTACTGCAATCAGCGGGGCATCTCCAACGAAGACGCGGTCAGCATGATCGTGAACGGCTTCTGCAAGGAGGTGTTCCGCGAACTGCCCATGGAGTTCGCCGTGGAAGCACGGAAGCTCCTGGAAGTCAGTCTGGAAGGCAGCGTCGGTTAGAGCACCGGAAACACTGAAAGCGAGCGGGCAACAGCTCTGCACGAGGAAGATTCATGCTTGCGATTCACAACCTACACGCGTCGGTGGAAGGACACGAGATCCTCAAAGGCCTGAACCTGGAGGTGAACGCCGGCGAGGTGCATTCCATCATGGGACCGAACGGTTCGGGCAAGAGCACGCTGGCCCAGGTGCTGGCCGGTCGCGAGACCTACGAGGTCACCGACGGTGAGATCCTGTTCGACGGTCGGGACCTGCTGGACATGGCGCCGGACGAGCGGGCCTGCGAGGGGGTCTTTTTGGCCTTTCAGTACCCCGTCGAGATTCCGGGGGTGGCCATGAGCCACTTCCTGCGAGCGGCCGTCAACGCCCAGCGCAAGCACCGCGGCCAGCAGGGGCTGGACGCGGTCGAGTTCCTCGGGCTGGCCAAGGAGCGATCCAAGATCGTCGATCTGGACGAGCGGTTCCTCAGCCGGGCGGTCAACGAGGGCTTCAGCGGCGGCGAGAAGAAGCGCAACGAGATCTTCCAGATGGCCGTGCTGGAGCCCAGGCTGGCGGTGCTGGACGAGACGGACTCCGGGCTGGACATCGACGCCCTCAGGATCGTGGCCGACGGGGTGAACAAGCTCCGCAGTCCGGATCGGGCCATGGTCGTGGTGACGCATTACCAGCGGTTGCTGGACTACATCGTTCCGGACTTCGTGCACGTGCTGGTGGACGGGCGGATCGCGAAGTCGGGCGGGAAGGAGCTGGCCCTGGAACTCGAGGAGCGGGGTTACGGCTGGGTGGAAGAGGAGATGGCCGGCAAAGAGGCCGCCGCGCTGTAACCCGAAAGGACCGCGGCCATGACCGAGAAGCAGCAGATGCACAGCGCTTATATCGCTCACTTTCAGCGGCGGGCAACGTCGCTGACGAATGACGGCGGGGCCTGGTTCGTGCCGACCCGAGAGGCGGCGCTGGCCTGCTTCTCACGGCTGGGGTTCCCCACGCTCCGCCACGAGGAGTGGAAGTACACGAACGTGGCGCCGATTGCGCAGACGGCCTTCGAACCGGCCGCGCCCGGTGCCGCACAGGTGACGCTCGATCAGATCGAGCCGTATACGTTCGCCGACGATGCCTGCACCCGGCTGGTGTTCGTCAACGGCTGGTTTGTGCCGGAGCTGTCGTCGTCGGGGGCGGCGAGCGAGGGCGTCGTGGCCGGCAGCCTGATCGCTGCCATGCGTACACATCGGGAGCTGATCGAGCCGCACCTGGCCCGGCACGCGGCGTTTGAGGACCAGGCCTTCGTCGCGCTCAACACGGCCCTGATGCAGGACGGTGCGTTCGTCCACGTGGCCAAGCGGCGGGTGGTGAGCCGGCCGATCCATCTGCTGTTCGTTTCGACGACCGAGGGGCGTCCGCTGGTGGCGCATCCGCGAAACCTGATCCTGGCGGACGCCGACAGTCAGGCGACGGTGATCGAGAGCCACGTCAGCCTGGACGGTGCGGAGGCGGCGGCCTGTTTCACGAACCCGGTCACCGAGATCGTGGCCAGCGAACACGCCGTCGTCGATTACTACAAGATCCAGCGCCAGGACGATCGGGCCTATCACGTGGGCGCCCTTCAGCTCCATCAGTATGGCAGCAGCAACATCTCGGCCCACACCATCTCGCTGGGCGGCTCGCTGGTGCGGCACGATATCAACGCCCTGCTGGACGCCGAGGGTTGCGAGTGCACGCTGAACGGCCTGTACATGGTCAACGGTCGCCAACAGGTGGACAACCACCTGCGGGTGGTCCACGCCCGGCCGCACTGCAACAGCCGCGAGTTCTTCAAGGGCGTGCTGGACGATCGGGCCCGCGGTGCCTTCACCGGGCGGATCGTGGTCCATCCCGACGCCCAGAAGACGGACGCGAAGCAGTCCAACATGAACCTGTTGCTTTCGGCGGATGCCCAGGTGGACAGCAAGCCGCAGCTCGAGATCTTTGCCGACGACGTGAAGTGCACGCACGGGGCCACCATCGGGCAGGTGGATGAAGAGGCGGTCTTTTATCTGCGCAGCCGGGGCATGAGCCGGGCGGCGGCCCGCGGGCTGCTGATCCACGCGTTCGCCCGCGAGGCCGTCGAGGGAGTCCGCTTTGATGCGTTGCGCGAACAACTGGAAGGGTTGATCTTCACCCGGTTGTCACAAGGCGATATGCTTCAGGAGGCCTGACAGTGGCCGTCGCCATGACCGGAGAGCACACCACGCCCGGACCCGCACAGGACGGAACGTTCGACGTCGAGCGGATTCGGGAGGACTTCCCCATCCTGCGGCTGACGGTCAACGGCAAGCCGCTGGTCTACCTGGACAACGCCGCCACGACGCAGAAGCCCCAGTCCGTCATCGACGCTGTCAGCGGCTACTACGCAGGCTACAACGCCAACATCCATCGCGGCGTGCACCGTCTCAGCGTGCAGGCCACCGAGGCCTACGAGAGTGCCCGCCTCAAGGTGCAGCGGTTCATCGGCGCGGAGCAGCCGCGGGAGATCGTGTTTGCCCGCGGGGCCACCGAAGCCATCAACCTGGTCGCCCACAGCTGGGGCCGGGCCAACGTCGCCGCCGGCGATGAGATCCTCATCACGCACATGGAGCACCACTCCAACATTGTCCCCTGGCAGATCCTCTGCGAGCAGACCGGCGCCAAGCTGCGCGTGGCCCCGATCAACGACGCCGGGGAGCTCTTGTGGGACGAGTTCGAGAAGCTGCTGACGCCGCGGACCCAGCTCGTCGGCGTGGTGCACGTGTCCAACGCTCTGGGCACGGTCAATCCCGTGCGCCGGATCGTCGAGGCGGCCCACCGGTGCGGGGCCGTGGTCCTGTTGGACGGGGCCCAGGCGGTCCCGCATCTGGCGGTGGACGTGCGGGGCCTGGGTTGCGACTTCTACGTCTTCAGCGGTCACAAGGTCTTCGGCCCTACCGGCGTCGGGGCCTTGTACGGGCGGGCCGACCTGCTGGAGGCCATGCCGCCCTATCAGGGCGGCGGTGAGATGATCAAGTCGGTCACCTTCGAGAAAACGGTCTACAACGATCCGCCCAACAAGTTCGAGGCGGGAACCCCGAACATCGCGGGAGCCATCGGGCTTGCCGCGGCGATCGACTACGTCACCGGAATCGGCCTGGAGCGCGTCGCCGCCTACGAGCGCGACTTGCTCGATTACGCCACCAAGGAGCTGTCCGGGTTGCCGGCTGTGCGGTTGATCGGAACGGCCAAGGACAAGGCCTCGGTCCTCTCTTTCGTGACCGAGGGAGTCCACCCGCACGACGTGGGCACGATTCTGGACCAGGAAGGCGTCGCCATCCGCACCGGCCATCACTGCGCCCAACCGGTGATGGAGCGGTTCGGCGTGCCGGCCACGGCTCGTGCCTCGCTGGCCTTCTACAACACGCGGGCCGAGATCGACGCGCTGGTCTGTGCCCTGGGCAAGGTCGCGGAGGTGTTCAACTGATGTCCGATCTGACCGATCTCTACCAGGAGCTGATCCTGGATCACAACAGGTTGCCGCGGAACCGGCGCCGGCTGGAGCAGGCCGACCGGCACGCCGAAGGCTACAACCCGCTCTGCGGCGACCACGTCAGCGTATTCCTGAAGGTCGAGGACAACGTGGTGACCGAGGCCACGTTCGAGGGCTCGGGCTGTGCGATCTCGACCGCTTCGGCCTCGCTGATGACCGAGGCCGTCAAGGGCAAGACGCTGGACGAGGCCAAGGCCCTGTTCCACAGGTTCCACGGTCTGGTGACCGGCCAGGCGGCGGAGGCCGAGCAGGGTCCCGGCCTGGGCAAACTCGAGGCTTTCTCCGGCGTGTGCCAATACCCCGCACGCGTCAAGTGTGCGACGTTGGCCTGGCACACGGTCAATGCCGCGTTGGAAGACCGCACGAACAAGGTCTCGACCGAATAGGGCGGGAGGGAGTGCCATGAAGGGTTCACCGATCGACCGGATTCAGGGCGAGGCCCTCCGGGCCAAGATCATCGAGGTGCTCAAGACCATCCACGACCCGGAGATCCCGCTCAACATCTACGACCTGGGGCTGATCTACGGCATCGAGGTGGAGCCCGGCAACCGGGTGCATATCAGGATGACGTTGACCTCGCCGGCCTGCCCGGTCGCGGAGTCGTTGCCGCCCCAGGTCGAGTCGCGAGTCAACCGCATCGCCGCGGTGGCCGATGTAAAGGTGGAGGTCGTCTGGGACCCGCCGTGGAGCCCCGACCGGTTGGACGACGCCGCGAAGCTGGAACTCGGCCTCCTCTAGCCGGCACCCGCGCCCGCCGTCGGATTGGCCCGTTCGGGCTGAACGGTACCCCGGAGGCCGGTAACAATTCGGTAACAAGGGCACCGGTTTGGCTGCCCGATAACGCCTGCCGACAGGCGGTTTTTGCCTGTCGCCTGGGCGTTCTGGGCCGTACGGCCGGGAAATGGGAACCGAATACTGGTAGACTATCGCGTCTGTGCTGTCGGCGCCTCGTGTTGCGTGGCGGCACGGTTCGTTGCTAGACTCTGTTCGAGTAGATAACTGTTGCATAGCGAAGCCCGAGTAAGGAGCGTGGATATGATTGAGAAGACAGGAAGGGGCCACGCCGTCAGTCGCCTAGCCACCCTGGCTGCGGTCCTGCTGGCGGTGGCTTGTTATGCTTTCGTCGATTCGGCGAACGCAGCCCCCGACCAGGAAGGTCCTTCTGCCGGTTCACCGCCAGCGAAAGCGGTGCCGGTCACGGCCAGGAGGGTGAACCAGCAGGACCCTGCGCCGGCGGACGAGGGCGGCTGCGGCTCCAAAGGCATTCAACGCGTGCCGGTCGCCCAGCAAGGTAAGCCCGGTCTTCCGACCACAGCGGACCGGAAGAAAGCGCCCGCCAAGCAACCGAGCGTGGAAGTCGCCACCGAGCCGCCGTGGCCGGGCTGGGCCTGCGAGGTGAAGACCATCGAGATGGAGCCCATCTGGGCGGGCCAGCCCTTGAGTGCCACCTGGACGATCAGCAACAGCGGGGAGGGTGATCTCCAAATCCAGATCAAGGGCACGTGAGGAACCAGAATCAGCGGTCGGTCCGACCGCGTCATGAAGCCGGGTGCTTCTGAGCAGGTAACGGTCAACTTCACGTCCAAGAGTCTGGCCGGCGACTTCACCAAACGCATCACGGTCATGAGTAACGACCCCAAGCACGCCCGCGAAGTGTTGACCGCCAAGGGCAAGGTCCTGGTCCCCTTCAAGGCCACCCCGAGCGTGGCCAATTTCCGGGACATCGATAACGACACCTCGCCCATACCGCAGACCGTGGAGATCAAGCGCGGTGACGGCGGCCCGCTGAAGTTGAACATCGTGGGCACCGGGCAACCGGGCATCGATGCCTATCTCGAGGAGGTCCGCCCCGGCGAGCACTACAGGCTCATCATCGGGCTGACCCCGCCCATGCAGTCCGGACGGATGCGCAGTTGGGTCAAGCTCAGTACCGGCATCGAACAGATGCCCGAGACCACCGTGCCGGTCTACGGCGAGATCCCCGCAGGCTGGGGGGATACGAAGGTGGCGACGACGAATCAGTAGAACTCTGCGGGCCGCTACCGGCCCGTAGTCAAGCCGACATGTGCCGGCTCTGCCCGCGACCACGCTTGTTGCCGGGCGAGCCGGCACGTCGCGCGCCTGACGGTCCATGATTCGATGCACAGGGTCCGTCTGGCGGTCCCGCGGCCGGGGCGAGGAGCCACCTCCCGGCGCACGCCGTCGCCCGGGGCGATCCTCCTAATCAACCACCGGAACTGCCCTGCGGGCGGCCGGATTCTGAGCCCAACGCCAGCGTCACCACCGCCTCGGCATGCACCCGCGTCGTGTCGACCACCGGCACCTCGGTGTCTTGCGGTCCGATCAGCAGCGGGATCTCGGTGCAACCCAGCACCACGCCTTCCGCGCCGCCGGCGACCAGCCGGGAGATCACCGCCTGGTAGAGTTCTCGCGATTCCTGCCTGACCTGGCCGTGGCACAGCTCATCGTAGATGACACGGTGCACGTCGGCTCGATCCCGCTCGGGTGGGATCAGCGTCTCGATGCCGAAGCGCTCCTGCAGTCGCGCGCTGTAGAAACCGTCCTCCATGGTGAAGCGCGTTCCGAGAAGACCGATCCGCCGCAGGCCCGCTTGCTGGATCGCTTCCGCGGTTGCGTCAACGATGTGAACCAGCGGCAGACTGCTGATTTGGGAGACCGTATCCGCCACCTTGTGCATCGTGTTGGTGCACAGGACCAGGAAGTCGGCCCCCGCTTTCTGCAGGGCGCAAGCCGCTTCGCCGAGCATGTCCGCCAACCGATCCCACCGTCCTTCGTGCTGGGCCTTCTCGATCGGATCGAAGTCCACGCTGTACAACAGCAAGCGGGCCGAGTGGTGTCCGCCGAGCTTCTGCCCGACCAGTTCGTTGATGAGCCTGTAGTACTCGGCCGACGATTGCCAGCTCATCCCGCCGATAAGGCCGATCAGCTTCATTGCCTAGTCCTTCTGTTGGCGAATCGGGCCTGCCCGCCTCGCTGAGGGAGCGGCACCCGTCGCGACCCGCGGACACCCGCACCTTCGTGCCGGCTGTGGCACCAGGCGTTGGAGTATATCGCATGTGCCCGTGGCTTGGACCCGGTCCGCGCGGTTGCCCCCCTCCCTGCCGACGCATTGCCATGAGCGCTTCGAGCCGGTCTGGCCGATGAAGGTACCCAGGGGCATTGCCGGCAGGGAGACCGGCGCCGGAGCGCCTGTGGCCCAGGCATGGAGCTGTGGCCGATGATCGACCGCGCGGGCTGTCCGGACCGCACAACGCTGGAGCGACATGCCCGCCACGAATTGTCGTCCGACGAAGCCGGCACGGTCGACTGGCACTTGACCTCTTGTCGAGATTGCCTGGACCGCGTTCTCGAACTGCACGGTCGGTCGCTGATCCCCGACATTCCCGACTGTCACGCGGTGAAGGAGATCGGCCGC
Source organism: Phycisphaerae bacterium (assembly GCA_035528995.1). Classification (GTDB taxonomy): domain Bacteria; phylum Planctomycetota; class Phycisphaerae; order UBA1845; family UBA1845; genus DATKXO01. The sequence continues at coordinate 11,223 of DATKXO010000171.1, forward strand.
GGTCGGTTCGGCGTGGTCTACAAAGCGTGGTGGTGGCGGGACTCGCCGCGGCTCGTGGCCCTGAAGGTGCTCAATCGTGGCGGGCGCATGGAGGAGGGCCGCTTCGACCGCGAGATCGCGGTCCTCCAGCGAATCGACGCCCCCGGGATCGTCAAGTGCCTCCACTCCGGCACGGCCGGGGGGACCAAGTACTACCTCATGGACTACGTCGAGGGCGCTCACCTCGACGATTACCTGACCACGTCCGGCGGCGACCTGAACGCCAAACTGCTGGTGCTGCAGCGCGTGTGTCGAGCGGTGGCCGCCGCCCACGCCCAGGGCGTCGTCCATCGCGACCTCAAGCCGGGCAACATCCTGATCGACGCCGAAGGCCGCCCGCATATCCTCGATTTCGGAATCTGTGCCGTAGATCACGCCGACTGGAGCAGTTGGGACCGCCTCACCATCACCCAGACCGGCGACATCATTGGAACGCTGCGCTACATGTCCCCGGAACAGGCCTGGGGAGGAGTGGCCGGCCCCGTCGATGAACGCAGTGACGTCTGGTCGCTGGGCGTGCTCTTATACGAACTCGTCACCGAGGGCGGCTATCCGTATTCGCTCAGATCCACGCCGGACAAGCCGGCCCACGAGGCACTGCTGGAGCGCATCCGCAAGGAGTTGCCACGCCTGCCGCGGCTCGACTCGCTCCCGCGGGGACGCGATCTCGAGGTGCTGCTGGAGCGCTGCCTGGTATGGGAACGCCGGGCCCGCATCCAGACCGCCGCCCAACTGGCCGACGATATCGAGCGCTACCGGGCCGCCCGGCGCATTCACACCCGCCCGTTGGGTCTGCCCTATCGGCTGAAGCGCCTGGCGGTTGCGGCCGCCACCCGCTCGCGGTGGGCGTGCGCTGCCGTGTTCGTTGCCCTGTTGGGCGTGACGCTGTGGGCAGCTGCCTTGCCCTTCGACGTGGGATGGTACGTGACCGGCCATCAGTATCACGTCTCCGGCGACCAGTCCGCGGAGCCGATCGCTGGTGGTCATGCCGGCGAGAACGTGCTGATCGTCGGGGTGTTCGATGACACGATCGAGGCCGTGGTGGATTTCGCCACACGCCAGCGCATCGAGGGTGTGACCGCTAGCGTGCCAACCTGGCGCGCCGTGCACGGCTTCCTGATGAGGCGGCTGGCGCCGGTCCGCCCCCGGGCCGTGGTCTGGGACTACTACTTCCGCACGCTGCAGAACGGGGACGCGCCGTTCGCGGCCGGCGCCATGGCGCTCGAGGAGGCGGGTTCACCGGTCATCCTGGCCGCCTTCAACTACGACGGTGGCGGCCGCCCCGACCTGAGCCCGGGCCTGACCGGGCCTCTGGCGGAGCGGCTGCGTCACGGGGCCATCGTCGCCCGCGACATGGTCGAGCGTCCCGGTGAGTTCGTCATCGCCTTCAAGCGACCGGACCGGACCGTCGTGCCCGGCCTGGCCCTGACTACCCTCGTGGCGGTGTTGCACCCCGACGCCCGGCTGGACCTCGATTGGCCTGATCGCAGCAAGTCGATCACGCTGCACTATCAGCTTGCCCCCGGAGCGTATTCGCGCGAGCACGACCGGGTCGAGCTGACCAAGGTCTTCGAAGCCGGTCGTTCGGATCAGGCGGTTCGCGCGGGCGATCTGCTGGCCTGCAGCACGCTGGCCCTGACCCGGCCCGAGCAATGGGAGCGGCAAAGCGTTCCCTACCAGAGACTCTTGACCTGCCCCCAAGACGAGCTGCGGACCCTGGTGGGTGGCAAGGTGCTGATCATCGGCGATCTGCGGAAGGCCCGACTGGGATTCGTCCCCGATCGGCATCCCGTGGAATACGAAGCGCTGGCCGGCGCCGTCCGCGACGTGCCGGGCTGCTACCTGATGGCCGACGCCATCGTGAGCCTGCTGGATCGGCGGTATGTGAAGTCGGCCTTTCCGCTGGCCCCGGGCACGTTCGGGTTCATGCTGCTGGCAGCCGGCGTGGGATGTCTGCTGCCCGTGTGGCTGTGCGCGGTCAGCGCGATCGGACGGCCTAGTTATCGGTGTGGGGTGTGGATCGTGGTGTTGGGTCTGGCGGCGTTGGCGTTCGTGGTGATGACGGCGTCGCGGAACTACACCGCCGTTCACCTGGGTATGGCGGGTTTCAGTCTGCTGGCCCCCATGGCCGGTTCGCTGTGGGTCGAATTCGCACGCAACCGGCACCGCATCCTGGATCGGAGCCGACGGGCGATCGACGACGTCAGAACCGCCACCGAGGGCACGCTGACGCTCAGCTCGAGGCGATGGAGATCGCTCCCAGAATCAGGATGACGGCAAACGCCAGCACCGGCGCGATGCGCGCCGCCCAGCGAATGACTCTGTCTTCCCTGGCTGACAGTGGGTAAATGACCACCTCAGCGTCTCCTAGCCTTCCATGCCGAGCGAAATCAGCGGGACGAACCCTTCCAGCAGATCGATGAGCCAAAAGATCACGTACATCGTACCACTCCTTTTTGACGAGCCGGCAAAGCGACTATCGTGTTGCGCGACGGACGTCGCAGGAACTGGTACATGCCCGCCGCGCCGGAGTCGGCACTTTGGAGTACCTATCCATCGTCGGACCTACATGCCTCAGCCAGCTAAAAACATCTTTTCCTGAAGGAATTTGTGGCCCGGGGGCATCGAGTCTGAGGCGGCGTTCGGTACGCTGTCCCGCTTTTGTCGCCCGGTAAGGTTCGCGTTATGACCGGTCGGACTTGCGTTTCTGGCTGGCCCGCAGAGTGGCCACCAAAGTGCGGAACGCCGGCGCGTTGCGCTGGTCGGCGTTGATCAGCTCCTGATGGGCCTGGATCACCAGGTCGCTCAGACCGTCCGGGCTGACCGGCGCCGGCTCCACCTCCTGCCAGTCGGCCGGGGACTGGGCCATCTCCTCCACCACGTCGAACAGGCCCAGCACGAACATGCGCTCGAGCGCCGTCACAACCGGTTTCGAAGGGGCCAGCAGGTGGATCGCGGGAATGGGTGAATCCGACTCCGTGGTGACCAGTGCCACCAGGAAGCCGGTGAACGTGCTGTCGATTCCCTGGGCCCGGGACAGATCGAAATAGATGTCGCTGGTCTCGGCAACGCAAATCTTCTTGAGGAAGTTCAACACGGCGCCGCAGATGGCCACCGTGCAGGGACCGCCCGGCCGGATAACCACGATCGAACCGTTGCGCCCGGCCTCGACCCGAACCCGCTGTGCCCCAGCCATCAATCCCGTCCTTTCGCCAGGCGGCAATCCGCAATCCGAAGCGGCGGAAGCGTAGCAGCCCCGAGCGCACCAGACAAGCCACCTTCGCCGCCCTCGCAATGCCGTTCGCCGCGCGTCCCACTCATGCGTCAACATCGCCGCTGGCCGGTGGCTCCGACTGGGGAAGGCATGCTGCCAACTCCTGGGCAAGTTCGTCGCGGTTTGCCTGGGTGACCTGCCGGATCTCTACGTCGGACCTGGCCTTCACTTCGGCGATGAAACCGCCGCCTTTTATGGCCACCGTGGCCACCACCGACGCCGGCCCGTCGAGCAGCAGCCGCACCACCTCGATGAAGCGGGAGGAACAGCACTCCATCCTGCCGATCTCGTCGATCAGAACGACGTCGGCCGGTTTGGCCAGCTCCGGCATGACGAGGATTTCGAAGGCGGCCACGTGCACGCCGTAGCGCCCGACCCGCGGTTTGCCCTTGACGCGCACGTGGGCCAGCATGGCGGTCTTCCCGGAGAGCGTCACCGCCCGAAAGCCCTGCCGTCCGCGGTCCTGGCGAATCTCCTCGGTGTAGAAGCCGGCCGGCGACCGCCCCCGGGCCAGCTCGATCAGCCGCATCATCACCGTTGTCTTGCCGATCCCCGGGCGCCCCGTGAGCAGGATGTTGCGCCCGCGTCTCGCCCCCTCGTTCGCACCGTCGACCGGAGCCATGTGGGCTTCTCCCTGCTGGAAAACCCGCTGACGCCCTCCGGGACGCCCCCGCCCCGTACGCTTGCGTTGACCGGGTCTGCTCATATGATACCCGGCTGGAGGCATGTTTCGATCCGCCGTCGATGGGACCACGCCGGCGCGGCCCACCTTCGGCGGACAACCGACCCCTAGCAGAGTCTGAAAGAGAGGATCAGCCATGAAGCTACCTGTCATCATCAGTTGTCTGGCCCTGCTGTTGAGCTTCCCGGTCACGGCGGCGGCCGGCGGCGCCGAGGCGCCGGACCACATGCTGCTCAAGCTGCTGGGCGAAGAGTTGGACTACTCGATGCAGAACCTGGCCATGCCGGACGGCACCAAGCCGTACTACCTGGCCTACACGGTCAGCGACGAGCAGTCGGTCCGCATCAGCGCCCGGCTGGGCGCCCTGATGAACGACGACGCGTCGCACCAGCGGCAGCTCGACGTCAGCGCCCGGGTGGGCGACTACACGCTGGACAACACCCACAAGCTGCGGGACCAGGGCTACTTCGGCTTCGACCCCTCGGACTACCTCGGCGGCTCGACCGAAATCAGCCTGGAAGACGACCCGGTCGCGATCCGGCAGGCCATCTGGCTGGCCACCGACCGGGCCTTCAAGTCCGGCGCCAAGAAGTACCAGCGGGTGCAGACCAACCTCAAGACCAAGGTGGAGGAGGAGGACAAGTCCGACGACTTCTCCAGAGAAGAGCCCAGTGTCTACGCCGAACCGGACGCCGCGCTGACCATCGACCGCAAGGCCTGGGCCGAGCGGCTCTCCAAAGTTTCCGCCCTGGCCCGCAAGTATCCCCTGATCTACACGTCGTCGGTGTCGCTGATGGGCTCGGCCGAGAACCGCTTCATGGTAAACAACGAGGGCACCAGGCTCAAGACCGGGCGCAAGCTGCTGCGGGTCATGGTCAGCGCCGGCACCAAGGCCGAGGACGGCATGGACTTGTCCAAATCCTACATCTTCAACACCGCCAGCGAGGACGGCCTGCCCAACGAGCAGCAGATCACCGAGGAGTTTCAGAAGGTCATCGACATGACCCTCGCTTTGCGCGAGGCCCCGCTGGTCGAGCCCTACACCGGGCCGGCCATCCTGACGAATCGCGCCAGCGGCGTCTTCTTCCACGAGATCTTCGGGCACCGCATCGAGGGCCACCGCCAGAAGGACGTCGAGGAAGGCCAGACGTTCACCAAGAAGATCGGCCAGGAGGTTCTGCCCGAGTTCATCAGCGTACGGGACGACCCGACGCAGGCCCGTTTCGGAAGCGAGGATCTCCGCGGCTATTACAAGTATGACGACGAGGGTGTCCGGGCACAGGACGTCCATCTGGTCGAGAACGGTGTACTCAAGACCTTCCTGATGTCCCGCTCACCCGTTAAAGGGTTCCCCAAATCCAACGGCCACGGCCGGTGCCAGCCCGGCGCCGATGTCGTCTCCCGGCAGGGCAACCTGATCGTCGAGTCGAGCAAGACCGTCGGCTTCGACAAGCTCCGCGAGATGCTCATGGAGGAGTGCAAGAAACAGGACAAGCCCTATGGCTTGATCTTCGAGGACATCACCGGCGGATACACCATGACCCGGGCCAGGGGCGCTCAGACCTTCGAGGTGTCACCGGTCGTGGTCTACCGGGTCTATCCGGACGGGCGGCCCAACGAACTGGTCCGAGGCGTGGACCTGGTCGGCACACCGCTGACCTCCTTCTCCAAGATCATCTACACGGGTGACGACAATGACGTGTTCAACGGGACCTGCGGCGCGGAGTCGGGCATGGTTCCCGTTTCCGCTGTGTCGCCCAGCATCCTCGTATCGGAGATCGAGGTCGAGAAGCGACCCCGCGAGCAGGACAAGCCGCCCATCCTCCCGCCGCCCATCGCGGGGAAGTAGCGGACCGTTCGTGCCCGATCGTACAGACAGTTGAACGAATAACCGGACAACAACTCGCAGTACATAGGAGTCGGAACCGTGACGGATCAACGATTCAAGATAATGGCCGCTGTCCTGGTGCTCGGTGTGACCTGGGCACTGCCCGCTCTGGCGGACGACACGCTGTCCGACGGCGACGTCATCATGCGGGCCATGGTCGACGAGATGAACCGTTCCATGGAACTCCAGATGGAGGACCTGGAGAAACCCTATTTTCTGCAATACACCGTCGAGGACACCGTCACCTACCGATTGGCGGCCTCGTACGGCGCGATTACGACGTCCGACCGCGACCGTTCGCGGGACTTCTACGGCCGCGTTCGCGTCGGTTCGTACGAGCTGGACAACACGAACTTCAGCGGCGGCGGTGGCGGGTTCTTCGGTCGGCGCGGCCGGGGTGGCGGTGGCGGCGGCGGCGGGCGCGCCTCGCTCCCGATTCAGGACGACTACGAGGCCATCCGCCAGGCCATCTGGTCGGCCACCGATGACGACTACAAGGGCGCCGTCGAGACGCTTACCCAGAAGCGGGCCTACATGGAGGACAAGAAGCTGACCGACCGCCCGGACGATTTCTCCAAGGTCCCCGCCGCCGAGGCCAGCGAGCCCGGTGCGGTGCTCGCGTTCGACAAGGCCGCCTGGGAGGAGAACCTGGAGAAGATCTCCGGGCACTTCCGCAAGTACGCCCAGGTTCAGGACTCGAAGGTCCAACTGTACGCCGGTGCCGGTAACGCCTACGTGGCCAACTCGGAGGGCACGCGCGTCCGCACGGCCGACACCATCACCCTGCTCATCGTGTCCGCCGAGGTCCAGGCCGACGACGGAATGAAGATCTCCGACAGCCGGTCGTACGTCGGCGACAGCACCGCCGATCTGCCGCCCCTCTCCAAAATCATCGACGACGCCGACGCCCTTGTGGCCGAGCTGACCACGGCCATGAAGGCCCCCATCCTCGAACAGTACACCGGTCCGGTCCTGTTCGACGGGCGCGCCGCCGGACAGTTGTTCCGCGAGATGCTGGCCAAGGGTGTGGCCGGGCGCGTGGACCCCGTCGGAACGCAGCGCCGCATGTTCGAGGGCGCCGAGAGCCTGGAAAAGATGATCGGCCAGCGCATTCTGCCCAAATCGATCCGGGTCTACGATGATCCGACGACAAAGAAAGTGGGCGAGAAGCTCCTCTTCGGCCACTACCGCTACGACGACGAAGGCGTGCCCGCCCGGAAGGTAGACATTGTCGTCGACGGGAAGCTGCAGGACATGGTCATGTGCCGCGTGCCGACCAAGAAGCTCTCGGGCAGCAACGGCCACGGCCGCAGCGCCCCGGGCGGTGGGACGCCCGAGGCGGCCATCGGTTGCCTCTTCATCGAGGACGAAGATGCCATTCCGGACGCCCAGCTCAAGGAGGCCCTGATCGAGGCCGCCGGCGAGGCCGGCCTGGAGTACGGCCTGCGCGTGGCCTCCATCAAGGCCATGGGCATCGAGACCAGCCAGGCCGAGATGATCTCCTTCTTCATGCGCCGGCAGCAGGGCGGGCGCCAGTCCGGGCTCGGCGATCCCATCTTCGTCTACAAGGTGTACGTCGACGACGGTCGTGAGGAACTGGTCCGCGGCTCCGAGTTCGGCGCGATCAAGGCACGAGACCTGAAGGACATCATCGCCGCCGGCGACACGCCGACCGTGTACAACTACATCGGACTGGGCTTCACCGGGGCGACCCCGCGGTCAACGATCGTCGCGCCGCCCGTCCTCTTCGAGGAACTGGAGCTCTCCAAGATCGAGCAGGAGCACGACAAGCTGCCCCTTCTCAAAGCGCCCCTGGTACGCGCCGAGTAGGCGGCGGCCGAGATTGCGTTTCATGTTGAACGGCAGGCCTCCCTCCGTCGCGGGCGGATGGAGGCATGTCTCGTTCTGTCCCCGGCGGTTTCCTACTTCGCGGATCGTTGAAGGTAGACCGAGAGGATGATGTTGCCGGCGATGGCCCCGGCGTCGCTCGGCTGGTAGCCGTTGCAGTCGATGCAGAAGTGCCCGTCGCAGCCGCAGTGAATGTCGATCGGCGAATAGATGATCGCCCACCGCCCGGCGTCGGAGCCTGTGCCATCCCCGTCCTTGCCGGGCAAGCGCACGCCCTCCAGCAGCGGCACGGGGGGGTGGAGAGGATCGGCCGGCGCCGAGTCCTGACCGTCTGCGGGCGATGATCCGCCGCGGGCAGGCGCTCCCGACGTTTGCGGCACGAAGTGCCTGCCGCGCGAGCGCCGCAGGCGAGGCCGGCTCAGGTCGCTGCCCAGTGGCCCGGTCACGACCGTCTCGGCAGCGCCGCCGCCGAAGGAGAACCGGCCCGTGATCAGCGGATCGTCGGCCGGGACAGGCACCAGGCGCCCCGGGCCGTACATGTGTTCGATCATCCCGCGGAAGGTCTGGTCGAACGCCTTCCTTCCGCAGCAGGCCGTGGCGACCAGCGTGCCGCCCTGGTCCAGGTAAGTCTTGACCCGCTCGAGCCGCTCGTCATCCGGCGGCACCAGCGTGTGCCCCGTCAGCCACAGCAGGTCGAACCGCCGCAACGGGGTGTACGACGGGTCCACGCCCTCGGTCTCGTCCAGCCGGAGGTCGTAGGCCCGGGTCAGCGCCTGCGACAGCTTCTGCAGTGCGTAGGGGTCGGCCCAGTAGTCGCCGTCGTGCATCAGCCGGCCGACGGCCATGGTGCGCAACGCCGAGGGCGCCTGACCTGCTGAATCGACTCCGTCACTCGTTCCGCCCGCCGGCCCGATCCCGGCGATCCGCCCGCCGCCCAGTCGCGGCGACACGGACCGAGGGGCCGTCCGGTTCGTCGCGTACACCAGCAGGTTGGCCCCGAGCTGGAACATCTGCTCGTACTGCTTGTGCAGGTTCTGATTCCACGCCCCGTTCACGCCACGAGTGATCAGAAAAACCCGTGTGCGGCAGCCGTCGGAGAACCCCACGATGTCGTCGTTCGGCCGCAGGCGGTAATGGATGTTCCACAGGGGGTGGTCGGTCGGCAGCACCTCACGCCGATACCGCGGGAACAGCTCGCCGAAGATCTTCTCGGCCCCGGCTTGGAAGCTTCGCTTCGAGCAGCAGGCCACCGCCACCACGGTCCCACCGGACAAGACGTAGTCGCGCAGGGCCTCGCCCTCGAGTTCGGTCAGCTCCGGCGTCAGGTGCCCGCTCAGATAGAGGATCGGTACGTCCGTGATCCGGGCCTCCGGCGTGCTGAGATCCACGATCTGCCAGGTCAGTGGGGTTTCCAGCTTCCTGGACAGCCACCGGGTCAACGTGGCCGCGTCCCGCGGCGTGTTGTTCCAGGCGTCGCCGGACCCGTAGCGCAGCTTGTTGATCACCACCGGCGTGCGCCCCTTGACCAGCGCCAGCAGTGCGAAACACGTCTGGGAGATCGTCCCCCAGCCCCCGTCCGGCTGCTGGGTCTCCACGAGATACCCGGCCAGATCGCGGTACCAGTCGTTGGCCCCGAAGGTCTTGTAGCCCGAGGCGACGCCGGCCCGTTCGACGCTGTAGAGGTAATAAGTCAGCCAACGCTGCGGCGCGATCAGCCCGGAAGTCCCGAAGCCGGGGTTACGCTCGGGGACGAACCGCATGTTCATCCACTGCCAGCCCCGTTCCATGGCCTCTCGGATGTTTCGCACGAGCGGTTTCCCGCGACCGCAGTTCTTGATCCGCGCTCCGTCGAATCCTCCACCCGACCGGGCGTAAAGCTGGTCGTACAGGATGTACAGCGTGGCCAGCCCCGCGGCCGTCATGCTGCCGTAAGACTCCGGACGAAGGTGGTTCACGTTGTCCACCGGGGCGTATCCCCAGCCGCCGTCCTCATTCTGGCAGGCCAGCCAGGCCTCCTCGGCGCGCTCCCAGATGACGCGGTTCACCTCACCGCCGGCCTGGGCGGCCTCCCACAACGCCAGGATGGCCAGTTGAGAGTTCGAGTTGTCCGCCCAGCCGCGCGGCACGACCGGCCCCATGCCCGGAAGACCACCGTAACCCCACACGCCTTCCCTGCTCTGCCGCGAGGCCAGAAGCTGCACGTCCGCGCGCATTTGCTTGCGGTACTTGATCGGGTCCAGAGCGGACCAGAGCATCAACCGAAACGACCGCGCGTAGTTGCTGCGGATATCAGCCTCCTGCTCGATCAGCGTGTTGACCGCCTGCTGCAGCCGCGGGTCCTTGGCCTCCGCCCCGGCCGTTCGCAGCGTGAACGCCGCCAGCGACGTCAGGCCACCCGGGTACAGCCGGTCGTGCTGCGGGTCGCTCCAACCGCCCGACACCCCCTGACGACGCCACAAGAAATCCACGCCACGGCGAATGGCCAGTTCGACGGCCTCGTCGCTCACCGGCGCCGGTTGAGCGACCGCCGGCCCTGTCCAACAGAGGACGACCAACGTCAGAGCCGAAGCACACGCCACGATCGAGGACCGTGACGCACACCTCCCCCCGTCCCTGCCGAATGGAAGTCGACTCACTGCCGGTGATCTCGATAGGATGGTCGAATCACGGGTCATCGTGCGGTGGTGGCCTGACGCTCTTGAGCCGGTGCCTGCCGGCATATCCAATCCTTCACCCGTTCTGTCAGGATGTCCAGCGGCAGGCCCCCGTCGCCCAGCACTCGATCGTGGAACGCCCGAACGTCAAAGCGGTCGCCGAGTCGCTCCTCGGCCGCGGCCCGAAGCTCGCGAATCCGCAGTTCCCCGATCTTGTAGGCCAGCGCCTGCCCCGGCCAGGCGATGTACCGATCGACCTCCCGCTCGATGTTGAAGCGGGCCAGGCCGGTGTGCTCTTCCATGAAGGCTATGGCCTGCGCCCGCGTCCACCTGAACCGGTGGAGGCCCGTATCCACCACCAGCCGGCCCGCCCGCCACGCGTCGTAGGTCAGTCGCCCGAAACGCTGCAGCGGGTCGGTGTATCCGCCCAGCTCCGCACCCAGCCCCTCGGCGTACAAGGCCCAGCCCTCGCTGTACGCGCTGATGTAGACGTGACGCCGAAACGTCGGCCGCGATTCGTTCTCTGCGTCCAGCATGAATTGCAGGTGGTGGCCCGGGACGGCCTCGTGGTACGTCAGGGCCTCCGTCGTGTAGATCACCCGTTCCTGCAGCTCGCTGGTGTTGACGTAGAAAAACCCGGGGCGCGATCCGTCCAGAGCCGCCGCGTTGTAATAGGCCGCCGGTGCCGACGCCGCCCGGAACGGTTCCAGTTCCTTGACGATACACGGCGCCTGCGGCAGATGCCCGAACAGCTCGCCCAGCCTCGGCTCCGTCCGCTCCAGAATGGCCTGATACTCTTGCAGCAGCCACGCTCCGCTCGGGGCCCGATAGCGCGGATCTCCCCGCAGGTGCTTCAGGTACTCCGGCAGCGTGCCGTCGAACCCTTGCTGGCGGCGGATATCGTCCATCTCCGCGCCGATGCGCTCCAGCTCGTCCAGGCCGATCTGATGAATCTCTTCCGGCGTCAACGCAGTCGTCGTGTACCGCTCCACAACCCGGTTGTAGATCGCCTCGCCGCCGGGCACGTCCCAGATGCCGACCGTCTCGCGGCACGCCGGCAGATACACGTCTCGCACGAAGTCGTGCAACCGTTGATAGGCCGGCACTACTTCCTCAGCGATGGCCATCCGGATCAGGGCGTCGATCTCGACCGACTCGGCCGGCTTCAACGTGTTGGGTTTGTCGAGCAGAGGTTTGTACAGCTCGTTGGTGTCCGGGTCGGCCGCCATGAGACTCTGCATCTGCTCCAGCGTCGGCTCGACCGTCAGCCGCGGCGCCACAAACCCGGTCCGTATCCCCTCCCGCATGCACGCGATTGCCTGTTCGACCTGCCCCGGAAACGCCCGCAGCCGCGAGAGGTAGTTGGCGTAGTCCCCGGCGTTGCGGAACGGGTGGGATACCAGGATCAGCGGCAGCCCCAGGTGCGGCCCGCCCAACTGATTCACCGGAATCAAATGCTGTCCGCTCTGCAGGTCCGTCAACTGAGTCTCGACATGATGCTCGAACAGCAGTCCGTTGAGCCGGTCCTCGTCCGACAGCGTCTCTCGCGGAATGCCCGCCAGCCGCGCCTGGAACCCGCGCAGCTCTTCGACCCGTCGCCCCTGGGCCGCCAGCGACAGGTCGGCCAGCCGATCGTCGTACCGGTGACCGCCCAGACTCGTCGCCCACGTCGGCGACCACCGCATCTGCGCCTCCCAGGCCTCGTCCAACAGCGCGTGCAGCCGCGCCCCGGGCGAAGCGCAGCCCGCAACCAGCGCGACAGCGAACGCGCCGGCCACCGCACGAACCGGCAGATGCATCTTTGTCCCGCGTCTCAGCGCTTTGTCGGAAACGACCACAGCATGTGCCGACGCTGGAGAGTGCACGTGGTTATCCGGTTTGTGAGCCGCTGTCCTTACCCGCGCACTTTTCAATCGGCGTCGGGCGTCCATCGGCGCCCATGGCCACAAACACGGCGTCGGCCTGCGTGACCTCCGCACGCTCGCCCGGCTCGGCGAAGCGCTCGGCCACCACTTTGACGTGAATGTGGATGGACGTGCGCCCGATCTCCGTCGTCTCGGCGTACAGGGACAGCGTGTCGCCCACGTATACCGGCTGCTTGAACTCGATCCGGTTCATCATCACGGTGACGTAACGGTGACACGCCTGCCGGCGGGCCTCGACGAAGGCGGCCTGGTCGATGTAGCTCAGGATCACCCCGCCGAAGATCGTCCCCGCCGCGTTCGTGTCCCGCGGCATCATCACCACCCGAATGGCCGGCTCGTCTCGTGGCGGTTTCGGTTTCATCAGCTCAGGTCCTCATGCGCTCTCGTCAGCCGTGCCCTCGCACGTGTGGCACATTCTAAGCCACATCCGCCGCCTGGCGACCGGTGCCGTGGTGTCCCATTCTTCCAGCCGCCCGGCGGCGTTCTGCTTTTTCCGGCTATAAACGCCGTTTTCCGCATTTCGCATGTGGGCAGAGCGATCGCGCGCCAAGTATTAAGGGTAGAGGGCGGGTCCGTGCCTCGGCTGTACCCGGCGGCCGCGGCCTGTGCCCAGCCGCGCGCCTTCCGGCCGGTCCTGCAGTCGTGGATAAAGCCCGGCTGCGAGAAGTTAAAAAACCCGGGTTTCCAACGAAACCAAACACCACCAAAAAGAAGATAACTCTTTTCGAGAGAAATAGTTACGAGGAAGGAGCCCTGCGCGCAACTCGCCCAAACTCGACTCAAAAACGCCGAAAGCGCGCTCTAAAGCGGACCGGGGTTTGGCCAGTGGCCGGCGCGGATTGGGAGAGGGCGTAAGTCTAGGTTGGGTCAGGGGTTAGAGAAAAAATTCGGAAAAACGGCGCGGATTTGGGGTTCTGCCAATCCGGGGCGGAACCGGCGGAATTGGACAGGTTTGGCCAATTCCAGAAATCGGCGCAAGTCCAGTGCTGGCGTCGGGTTGCGGCGGATCGGCCGAAACGGCGTCTGCGGCCATCGGCCATGGCGCGGCTACGGGCCGATGTACGGAATTGCAGCGTGGCTTCTGTGGCACGCTGGTTGCTAGCGTCGACTCGCGGCGCTCGTGCGACTTCATATTCTCAGCCCAAACTCTATCTCCCGGTTGCGGGGACAGCGGGAACCAGAGGCACCATTCGCCGGGGGCGAGGGTCAGCGGTGGCTCGACGGCGAGATCGCCGACCGGGCCGACCGATGACTCCGTGGTGAGGTGGAACGGGCCGCACTGGCCGACGACCAAGCCGGTCGGATCCGCGTAGACCGGAGCACCCTCGGCGATCGAAGGGTGGATCGTGGGGCGGAGCACGCTGGTCGGGGTCGGGGTCATGGCGCCGATTCTGCCTCCTTCCGTTCCGGCTGTCCAGGTGGGGCGGGCAGGCCGGCCTCGCGGGCGGCGACCGTCACATAGTATAGGTAGAGAGCTTGCCAGGTGGGGTCCGGGCGCAGCGGGTCGAGACCGGGGCTGCGGCCGGTGGCGTTGGTGCGGTCGGCGGCGGCCTGCTTGACCTGGTCGGGGAGGGCGTCGAGCCAGGCCCGGATTCGGGCGTCGTGCTCGCGCTGCCGATGCTCGGCGGCGGCCCGGCGGGCCAGGTTCTCTTGGTGAACCTTCTCGGCGGCGGCCTGCCGCTCTTGTTGTTGCCGGTGCATCGCTTCGAGGCGGGCGGTCTTGTCGGCGATCGCGGCCGCCTTGCGCTGGGCGTCGGCCTCGGTGAGCTGCTCTTGTTTGACGGCCTGGTGGTCGGCCTGCTGCTGGGTGTCGTTGGCCCGGTCGATCCAGCGGTCGACGTCGGCCTTGTTGAACCAGTCGGAAATCGACTTCCAGTTGCGGTGCTTGCGGCACTCGCAGTGGGCGTAGGCGTTGACGGCGCGGTGGATCTGGTCCTCGGTGTAGTCGGCCTCCATCAGCCGGGCGGCGACGTGGCAGACGTGGCGGTCTCGCACGGTCGCGAACCCGCCGATGTCGCGGAACCAATGGGCCAGCACGCGCAACACGGCGGGCAGGACCGCGTCGGGCCAGTAGCGCGGGACGTTGAAGACGATCTTGGCCTTGCGGCGCTTGAACGGGTTGGGTTGCTGCAGGATGATCCCGCCATGGACGGCCCTCCCGTGGACCTGGTAGTCGAGGGTGACGCCGGGGGCGGTGATTCGCAGTGGCGGCACGGTGTGCGGCGTCTCGTTCGACGCGTTGTCGAAGAGGGTTTGAGGCCCCTGCGGGGCGGCGGGTTTTGCGGTCGAAGTCATGTTCTTCGAGGCCTCCGAAACCTCCGCAACGCTCGGCCGGTGCAGCCGGGGCGCGGCTCGATGCCGCGCCGCCGGCCGATCTCGATGATCACCCAAAGGAGGGCCCTGCCGCCCACCAGCGTGAACTCGCCGATGGACACCAGGTTGAGCATGCCCTGAGCGATGTCAACGTCGTACTGCAAAGCCGCGTCCTCTTGCGGGAGCTGTGGCAAGGTCAGCTCTCCAGACCGGCGACGTGCCGGAAGTTCTCGATCTTGAAGCGGCCGTAGTGGCCTCCGTTGCGCGGGCGGAACCGGCCGAAGCCGATCATCAGGCCCGCGTCCTTGGCGTACTCCTCCAGCTTGGCCGGAGTGATCAGGCCGTCGACGCAGAGGACCTTGGCAGTTGCCTTCCAGCCCTCGGGGATGCGCGGGTAGATACGCCACACGCGGACGCCGCCGCCGCGCTTGCCGTCGGCGTTGAGGAAGAGCCGCTCGCCCTCGATGTGCTCGGCCATGAGTGGCGTGCCGGCTGCGTCGAGCAGCGGCATATCCTCGAAGCACATCACGGCGGCCAGGAAGTTCTTCGAGTACGTCTGCTGGCCCTTGCCCGGGATGCGCTCGGAGCGGTACTGGGCCAGGCCGGCGAGGCAGCTCTTGAGCATCATGGCCGGGAGCACGACCTGGTCGTTGGCGTTGGTGTGCAGACGCTGCCGCCAGATGCGGTTCTCGAAGTCGTCGTCGGCCTCGCCCTTCTTCTTTTTCTCGGTCAGGGGCTTGGAGTGGCTGAACGGCGAGAGGCCGACCAGGTCGAAGGTGGCGGTGTACTGGGTCAGGGCTTCGTTGGTTGCTGGCATTCAGGGGTTCCTTTCAAAAAAGCGGTACGTCACGGCACGAAACACCACGTTACGCCACGCAACGCTACGTGACGGGACGGCACGATACGCAACGAAACGTCAGTCATTCTTCTGCGGCTCCATCCGGCTCGTGCCCCTCTCGAAAAAGCGGTACGTCACGGCACGTCACGGCACGGCACGTAACGGAACAGAACGGGACAGAACGAAACGAGACGAGACGGGACATCAGTCATTCTTCAGCGCCTCGATCAGCCGGGCGGTGTCGATCTTGCGGGTCGCCCCGTTGTCGGACGGCAGGGCCTTCTGCGCGCGGCCGTCGCTGAACGCGGCGACCACCATAGCGGCGGTCAGCAACTGGCCGTGCTTGCGACGCTGGTCCTCGTCGAGGCCCGCGCGGTCGATACTGTGCAGCCGGTAGATCATGCGGCCCGACTTACGGCGGACGGCCTGACGTTGGCCCTCGGCCGTGGCCAGTTTTTCCTCCTCGGGCAGGCAGCGGAGCTTGCCCTGGCCCCAGACCGGAGCCCAGACCAGGCCGTGGACGCGCTCGACGTAGCGACGGGCGGTGAGCAGGTTCTGCATGCCGTTGCCCTGGCTCACGTCGCGGCGGCAGAGGTCCGAGAGGTCGGCATAGGTCACCTCGTTGCCGGGTCGGCCGACCTCCAGGCGGCCGATCAGACGGATGGTGTAAGGCCCGTACTGGCCGGGCACGAGACTGCGCTTGACTTCGGTCGGCTGTTCAGCCATGATAGACCTCCTTGTCAGGGTTTCGTTGATGCGGCGGGCGTTCAGCGGTGGACGCCCGTCGTTGTCTTCTCACTTCTCAACCCGCCCCCACGCAGTGGGTCGCCCCACCGTAAGAATAGATGGCACGAAGTGCCCCTTTGGCGTCGGACGGGGGCGGGGCGGCCCGTTTGGCTCGCCAGGCGGCCCAGCGCTGCTTGCCGGCTTTGCTCGATGCCAGGCGGCGGCGCGGTTCGATCTTGGGGTTGGCCCGCTGCTGATGGGCGGGCAGGTCGCGGCGGCGAATGGCGATCAGGTTGGCGACGTCGTCGTTCATCGAGTCGCCGTCGCGATGGACCACCAGCATGCCGGCCGGCAGCGGGCCGTGTTGATGCTCCCAGATGTAACGGGCGAAGGGCACGTAGCGGCGGTGCATGGGCCCGTCGTCGCGGACCTTGATCCACCTCGTTCGATCGTAGCCGGACTTGAGACCGCCGCGTTTACGCTTGTGCCGAGCGTGAACGACCACGCTGCCGACCGCCCGGAGCTTTCTGGCGGCGTTGCCGCGAATCTGGCCCTTCTTGAACCAGGTCGGGGCGAGCTTGGCGAGCTGGCGGGGGTGCAGCTTGTTGCTGGTAAGGTGCAGCCGCCGCCGATGCCGGCCGACAGCCGCGTGGTCGCCGCCCCAGGCCTTGGCGACCTCGTCGTCCGTCCAGCCGAGGGCGTGCTTACGCAGCAGGAAGTCGACGAAGCGGGCGTCGTAGTGGGCGTTGCGTCTGCTCAGACCGAGCCGCGCGGCCATCTGGTGCACCTGGCCTCGCGTGCGGCCGAGCTGGCCGGCCAGTTCGTCGGCGGACACACGACCGTAGCCCGTGCGGACGACGGAGATCTCGTCGTCGGACCAGCGGCGGGACTGCGTCGCACCGATCCGCTGGGCCCGGGTCTTGACGGCCAGGCGGCTGCGATCCAGTTGCTCTGCGAGCGCCGCCAGCGGCACCGTGCCGTAGCCGGCGGCGAGCAGCTTGTCCTCCGCTGGTGTCCAGGGTCGGCCGTTCATTGGGGGGACTCCTCCTGATCGACCACCACACGCCGGGCCGCTCCCTGACAGTCGCGGTACTGATCCGCCCCCACGCGAACGAGAGCGGACTGATCCGCCCCACCGCAGGTGGCCGCCCAGGCTAGGGGCGGTTGGGCGCAGCATTCGGTGTGGCCGCGACCCGGCGGGGCCCAGCCGCTGGGGGCCAGGGGCGTGAAGCAGTTGGGGCAATGGCGGCCGTGCGGCTGGACCTGGCGTTTGGTTTTCGGTGGCGTTCTCATGAGTAAGCCCTCAGCCCGCAGCCTGCTGGGCCGCTTCCTTACGGGCGCGGCTCGGATCGCAAGCCATTGCGGGCGTGGCGCGACTCAGCAGCCAGTCGACGTCGTGGCACCACTCGCCCTTGAGCATGCGGCGGATGATCGGAAGGTAGCTCGCGCGGCGCAGGCACTTCATGGCGAGCTTCCGCTCGGTGCGCGTGGCCAGCGGGCCGTCGTCGGCGGCGCCGTGGCCGGCGGCGGTCTTGGCGAGCCGGGCCTCCAGCTTGCCGGTGGGTTCGAGACTGCGGGCCCGGCCGGGCTGGTGTCGCAGGTAGCCGCCGTCGGTCAGCGAGCTGACGTGCTCGCTGGCGGTGACGTGGCTGATGCCCAAAGCCCGGCCGATCTCGCGAAACGTCGGGGCGTACTGGTGCTCGGCAATGAAGGCGACGATGCAGTCGTAGACCGCCCGGCGGCGAGGGGTGAGGATGGTAAAGCCCTCAGCCATCAGGCGACCTCCTGCGGTGCCCACTCGATTAACTGCTGGCCGGGCATATCGACCTGGTCGTCCGCCCCGGCGAAGTAGAAGTGCTCGCCGGGATAGAAGCCCCGACGGCGCAGGACGTTCTCGAGCAGGAGGCGCTCCAGTTTGCTGTATCGCGAGCGGCGATCGCGGAGGCGGCGCGGGGCGGCGATCGGCAGGCGCCGGCCGCCGGCCAGCAGGACCGCCCGGACGGCGTCGGTGGCGATCGACAGACGGTACTTGAAGATCATGGAGCCACCTCCGGGGCTTCCGCCCCCCTTGTTCTATTCGCCCCTCCGCAGGTGGTGGCTCGCTCGATGCGGTGGAGGATCTCGGAAAAGACCCGCTCCCACCGCTCCATGAAGCGGTCGAAGTCGCGCAGGGACTCGGCCATGGCGATGCGCGTGGCGCGAGCGACGCGGAATAACTCGTCGGTCTTTAACGTGCGGATTCTGTCGATGTCGATCGACTCTGCGGCCTGCTCGGCGAGCTTGAGCGTGCCTGTGCTTACGTCGGTCTCAACCCTGCGTGGCGGTGGCGTTGTGTGCAGGACGTCGGCTCGGGTGCGGCGGGAGACGTAGCCGACCCGATGCACGCCCAGCTTGACGGCCCGGACCTGAATCGCATTGGGTGTTCGCACCTCGCGACCGCGAGCGTCGAGGGCGACGTTGACGGCGATCGGGCCGCCGTCGGGATATTGCGCGCGGACGATCGCGTCATCGCCGGGCGTCCAGGGGCGCCGCTTGTCGCGTCCGTTGTTTCGGTGACTATGAGCCATCAGTTTTTTCAGCCCTCAGCCAGAGACCTGGGCCGCTTCCTCACGGGCGCGGCTCGGACCGTCGTTCCTGGCGTTCATAGTTCGCAGTACGTGGATGACCTGGCCGCCACGCTGGGCCGTGGCCAGCGTTCTGATCTGAGCACACAGGCGCCGGTCGACGCCGGCGAGGTCCTCGCCCGGCTCGATCGCGCCGCCGCAGTCGAAGTCCTTGGCGAGCCAGCCGCTGAACCGGCCGACGTCGCCGCCGAAATACGTGAGGCCCCCGTGCATGATCTGCTCGACCTGGTCGTTCGCGATCATGCGGGTGACGCCACGCTCGGATCGACGGTGCGGCGGTGCCGGCGGGTGGCCGGGTTCGTGGGTGAGCGGCTTGCCGCCGAGCCTGGAGATTGCCTCCGATGCTTCTCGCTTGGACAGTTGCGAGATCGAACCGCCGACAGCGGCCCGCAGGGCGTCGATGGTCATGCCGCGACGCTTGGCCAGGCCGAAGAGGCGCTCGCGCTGGGGGCGGCTGATCGAGCGGGGCGAGGCGTCCAGTCTGGAAAGGTCAACGGGCATCGGTCAGTCCATGCCACCCTGGCGGATGCTGGCCATGGCGAAGATCGCGCCGACGGCCAGGTCGGTGAGCTCGGCGTACACGCTGCCGAGGGCGTTCGACTGGACGGCGTCGATGAGCTCCTTGTGCTCCTCGGTGATCGCGCCGAGAGCCTCGTGCGGCGAGATGAACGCGCCGCGACCCTTCATCGCCATCCGCCTCTTTAACTCGTCGTGGCAGTGGCGAATGGCGCCGTCGATCGTGGCGTCGGCGACGATCGGCCGGGGTGTGGATCCACGCGTCATGGGTCAGTCCTCCCTGACTCCTGACCGGCTGGAAAGCCGGTCCCACAGAACAGAAGCGGGCTGGTCCGCTCCGCCGCCACCGCAGGTGCATACACCCCCACGTAGTGGGCTAGCCGGCGGCTACGAGACGCTGGCGGCGATCGGCCACTACCGGGGCCATGATGCCGTCGCGCATCGTTCGGGCGTCCCACTCGGACAGCAGCCGGGCGTCGATCGTGACGCGCTCGGCCGGGCCGAGGCCGGCCTTCTTGCGGGCCTTGGCCACCGCACAATCGACCAGCTGGTCGCAACGCCCCAACGAGCCGTAGCCGATCAGGTTGGCCACGTCGACCAGATACTCGACGGCGTCCGGCGTCAGCTTGACGCGGGGCGACTCGTAGATCCGCCGGATCTCGTCACTCGTAAAGATCCGCCGCCTGGCGTCGTGCCCGCTTCCGCGGGACCCGTTGGCGCTTCCGCCGGCGACGTCGGTCAGGTTGATGGCCAGGCCGACGCGCCGCCGCATCTGGCCGTGGTCCTCGTCGTCGGACTGGACGCGCTCCCAGAGGTCCTTGGTGCAGACCAGCAGGATGGGACAGTGGGTCTCGTCGTGGACGTCCCTCAAAAACTCCAGGCCGTCGTCTCGGAGGCGGTGGGCCTCGTCGATGACGATCAGCCGGCCGCTGTCGTGCAACTTCTCGAAGATGGCGTCGTCGGGCGAAATCGGCCGGCGGCGTTTCGGGCCGCGAGTGAGCTTCAAGAGGCCGAAGAGCCGGTCGCGCAGCTTGGCGTACGTGCAGCAGCCCTTGCCCAGCCGCAGGTAGATGGCGCCGACGTGCTTCTCGGCGATGACCTGGGCGGTCATGGTCTTGCCGAACCCGGTGGGGCCGTAGGCGATGACGATCCAGCCCCGCTGCTGGGCGATCTTGGCGGCGTCGATCATGGCGTTGGCCACGCCGGTGTAGACGAACGGCCGGCCCGGACGGGTGCGACGCCGGCGGGCGTCCTCCTCCATCCAGTTGTTCAGCGAGCGCAGCAGGCCGTCGATCTTGGCGTCGCTGACTTTCTTGTTGCCGTAACTGCCGGCGATCAGGCCGGACCACAGGCCGGGCGAGCCGTCGCCGATGCCGCGGGCGATGTCGGCGTTCTTGAGGCCGTGCTCCTTGCGGTAGGCGTCGGCCGCGTCGCGGACCTTCTGCCGCTGATCGTCGGTCAGCGGGCCGGATGAGGGTATGAGTGCGGCTGCCACGAGTACACGCTCCTCGTGCTCGGAGAGGAGCTCGCTGGCAGGCGGGTGATCGGGCGGCTTTTCAGAGTTCATCGTCCCAATCCTCCAACCCCGTCCCGCTCGCGCGGGTCTCGGCGGGGACCAGGTCCCCACCGACGCTGTCGAGCTCCGTCTCGGTGTCGTCGTCGTCCGTGAACGATGCTTCGTCCCTCCCGGGAACTTCGTTCCTCCTGCCCTCCTCCTCCTTGTCGTCATCAACCCAATCAGACAGGTCCAGGCCCACGTGCGGCGGGGCGACCACCTGCGGCGGGGCGAATATGTCCTCGCTTCGAGGGGCGACCGACACGCCCTCGAAGCCGGTTCGGACTGGGGCCAGCGTTGCGTCGGGGGCGCGTGCCCCACTTCCGTGGGCTCTATGATCATCCGTGCCGGTGGCGGCGAGGCGGCCGGCGTGCTTTCGGTTGGCGGCCTCGCTGGCGAGGCGCTCTACCGTCTTGAGACGCTTGCCCGCACTGTCGCGGGCGCGGCGGGCGTCACGCTTGGCGACGGCCAGGTCGCGGGAGGCCTCGCGGAGGTCCTGGCCGGTGGCGTCCGGGTCGATCCGTCGGTTGGGTAACGCCCGGCAGATGAGCCGGCGCGTCCTGGCGTCGAAACAGAGGACGAACGACGCGTCGGCCGAGTCCCAGGCGACGAGGACGTCGCGGCCGGCGTACTTGCGCAGGTTCGGATCGAACTGGCCGAACCGGATGGACGCGCCGCCCACCTTGACCTCGACACCGTTGGCCCGGACGCGGCGCGTGCCGCGAATGCTCAACATCAGGTCCAACGCGGCCGCGTCGGCCTGACGCAGCCGGCCGGCCGTCTTCCACCGCTGCTGCGGAGTTAGACCGCCCAGCGAGCTGTGCGGCCGCTGGTGGTACTCGCCGTCGATCCAGGCCGAGACCCGCTGCCGCGCTTCGTCCAACGTAAGCAACCGATCGACGTCGCAGCGGGCGGCCTCCAACGCGTCGGTGCGCTGGTCGGGCGATCGGCCGCAGTAGCCGGGCAGCAGCTTGGCACAGCGCTCGTCGAGCGTGCCGAAAAACCGCTCGATGGTGGCCTTGGCCTGGGGCTCGTAGGCGCCGGCGAAGATGACCCGGATGCCGAGCTCGGGCAAAAGACCCTTCCAGGCCGGTGCGTCACAGAGCGTCTGCTTGGACTCGTGCTCGACGACACGCCGCCAGTCGCGGCCGAACTCGGCCCGCAAGCGACGGCACTGGGCACGGGTGAAGCCGTGGAACAGTTGGGCCGTGTAGTCGCGGCCGTTGTCCAGCTTGATGGTGTCCGGCACGGCGTAGGTGACGAACGCGCGACGCAGGGCGGCCAGGATCGTGTCCTGATTGCCGCCGACGCAGAGGTCGTAGCCGACAATCACGCGGCTGCCGATGTCCTGCACGGCGACCAGGTGGGGGCGGACGGCCTTGCCGCGATCGACGCGGACCCAGAAGTCGCAGGTCTTGGTGTCGGCGACGAACAGACGGCCCGGCTCGACTCGCTCGTTGGCCTGCTCGATCGAGGGCATGTATCGGTGGGCCCAGTACTCGTAGCCGTGGCGCATGAGGCAGGCACGGCCCTTGTCGCCGTGACGGGCGAGCCACTTGCGGGTGGCGTCGCAGGAGACCGGCCAGCTCCAATCCTTGCGGCCAGCCTCGTGCAGTGTCATCTCGTGACACAGTGCCACACTCAGGCGCCGCTCGGTGAGGTAGAGGGACTCGAAGAAGACGACGGCCTCAGCGCTGCGGACCGGCCCGCAGTTGGCCGCTCCCTCACGGTCGCGGCTCGGTAACACGGAACGGCTCTGATACTTGGGGACCAGGGCCAACAGGCCGCCGCGAGCGTAGGCGTCTCGCCAGGCGCGCAACGTCCGAGCGCCGAACCCCCTGCGGGGGGGCGGTTCATGGCGGGGGGCTGACCCCCGCGGCGGGTCAGCAGACGCGGCCTGGGCGACGACGGCGGCCAAGGCGGCGGCGTCGGTGTCGTGGTCGCGACGGACCCGCTCGAGCAGCCGGACCCAGCGCAGGCGAATTTGAGCCGTGGCGACGTAGTCCACCGGGTAACGCGAGAGATCGGCGAGCTGGTCGCGGGCGATCCGGTCAGGTTGGGCCGCCAGCTTGGGGTCGGCCTTGCGGCAGACGAACCAGGCGCCGTTGACCTTGCGGGCCAGGGCGCGGGCGGCCAGGTCGTTCGCACAGCGCCATCGCCAGTTCCGCTCGGAGACGCCGGTGAGCCTGGCGGCGTCGGAAACAGAGACAAAGGCATTATCCACAGATTGCACAGAGGGCACCGAGAGAGGCGAAACACGGCATTCTGTGGCCATCGGTGTCATCTGTGGATCAGCCTTTAAGCCTCTACGGTGGTGGCGTCTTCCAGCCGGGCCTTGAAACGGGCGAAGTCCTCCGGCTTGGCGGCGGCGGAGTACCGGACACTGAACTCGCGGCACCACTTGGCGCCGTCGTAGACGTACAGAATCTCGAAGCCGACGTCGCAGGCCTCGCAGTACAGCAGGGCGATGGCCTGGTTGTTGGGCGCGGCGAACTCCTCGAAGGCGACGTGCTCGACGTTGCAGGGGCGATGACACGTGGGGCAGAGCTGGTGTCTGGCGAGCCAGGAGGAGAGCTTGGGGACACTGCGTGTCGGCCCGCTTCCGCGGGTCTGGTCTGTGCAGACGGCGCCGGCCTCGCGGGCGTCGGCGAACGAGGCGAACCACCAGCAGAGCAGGAGCCAGGCAACCAGGCAGAGAAGCGAGGCAACGAGGCAGCCAGGCAATGAGGCAGCTAAAAACAGAGCCGACTGGTCGGTCATGGGTGGCGGGCTCCTGCGACTGAGGCGGCGTAGTCGTCGAAGGTCTGGTCGTCGGCGCCGCGCTCGAGGAACTCGTCGAGCAGGGCGGCGTGGTCCAGGACCCGGCCCGCCTCCTCGGCCGGCGGCCAGCCCTGCTCGAGCGACGCCAGTCGCTCGATGACTGCGGCGTCGCTGCAGTCGCACATGAAGACGGCGAAAGGGCGATGGGCGACACCGGTCATGGGTGGCGGGCTCCTGTGGTGTGGCCGGTCTGGCGAATGAGGGCCGACTCCAGGTTGAGCAGGCGGGTGATCAGCAGGCGGGCGTCGAGCCGGTACTTGTCGACGTGGCCGGCGTCGTTGGGTCCGATCCGGCCGTCGGCCATGATGGCGGCGATGGAGCGGATCAGCTTGCAGTGCTGCTCCAACAGGTCGGCGGTGAACTCGCAGAGGTTGGGCGCGTCGAGCTCGGTCTCGTCCGAGGCGAAGTAGAGGCCGATGCCGTCGGCGATGCCGACCAGCTCGGCCACGCGCATGACGATGTTGATGGCCACGTGCGGCTGGTCGGCGAACCGGCGCCGGGCCTCGTTGACGCAGGCCCGCCAGACGCGGGCGGGGACGACGCGGCCGTGCTGGTTCCAGAGCTGGTAGAGGCCGTTGTCGGTCACGCCGGCCTCGAAGGCCACCTGCTTGGGATTAAGCGGCGAGGCGTGGCCGCAGCAGAGATCGCGAAGCAACTCCTGGTCGGAACCCATGATGGCGTCGTCCGATTGCATGCCCGCCTCCGTGCTGCTGCCCTTCGATCCGTCGTCAATCGCCGGCGACCGGCTTACTGGCGTCGCCGGCGGCGTGGTGTAGACTTAAAGCGGACACCGGTTGGAACCCGGTGCCACACAAACAAAGGCCACTGGTGGGGATGCCCAGGGGACGGGCGAGATCGAGCGACCCAGAGCGGTTTCGGTCTTCACGATACCAGCCATCTCGATCTCGCCCGCCGCTGCGGGCTACGTACAACAACCTGCCGGCCGGGAACGCCCCGGCCGGCCTGAGACACTCAGACAGACCGCCGCTTGTGGCGGCGGTCGTTGATGTTGGTCACGCGCCACTTCTTGCGAGCCTCGGCATGGAGGGCCCGGACGACGTCGCGGGCGCCGCCAAAGGTCGGATAGACGGTGAAGCTGATGGACTCACGGGCGTCAGGGTCGTAGCAGGTGACTTTGACAATCGTCATCGATCAGCCTGCCTTTCGTTGGTTGCCCTGCTGCCGGAGGAAACGGAGAAAAAGCGTCTTGGCCTGCTTCGGCGTACACCCCTCGACGGTGACGCACTCGCCCTTCTTCCGCTTCAGCCGGTCACGGAACGACACGTATACGCCCGGCTTGCCATGGTCGTGGTGTACCATCACGAAAAGAGTAACTCAAGTACCTGAGTTACGCAAGTTGATTTTCTGGATTTTTTCGAAAAGATTTGGCTATGGCCAGGGGCAAAGAGCCGAAAGCGCAGTTCAATCTGCGGCTTCCCAAGGAAGTACTGCGCCATCTGGAGGACCGGTACTACCGGACCGGCGTAGAGAAACAAATCCAGTCGCTCGCTGGACTTGTAGCCTTCGAGTGGTGCGACGAGGCGGAACGCTCGGCAATCATGCAGGTGGCTACGCGGGTCGCAAGAGGCGAAGTCGCGTGGCCGGATGTTGTTGCGGCTCTGGGTCGTCGAAAGACCGCCACTGGTCAGCAAAAAGAGCTTCTAGGCTTGATCGCGCCGTACGTTGGTGGTGGCGATACCAAGAGAGCAAAACAGCGTCCGGCGTAGCGTCGATGGCTTGGTGCGCCATGGCCCTGGCGGCCTCGACCTCCGAGCGCAGGTGAAGCAGTAGCTGTTGCATGGTCTAGTGTCCCGATAGTCGGACCTGTCGACCGTCATCCTTGACAGGCGATTCCATGGCCCCCGACAGGCCGACCCAAGGCAGGCAACCGTCCACCGCGCCATGGCAGTATCGGACGATTCTGGTGTTCAGTGTACGGGACGCGTTAGGGGGAGTCAAGTAGAAATCCTGGCCGATTCTGGAATGGCACTCAAGCTGACGATCGACTTTGGCAAGGGTGCGCCGCGGACCGCCAAAGAGGCGTCCGTGCTCGCGCAAGACGCCGCCAGGCGTGGCGATGAAGGGTGGCATTGCCATTGGGACGGCATCCGTTTCCTGCTGGATGCGACGTGGGTAAAGAAAGCGCGGCCACAGGCGGAGCGGCTGGTCTTGGCATGGTGTCGGGCGTGCACAGGCCTGCGATACCCGGACGGGCCGAGAGACCGGGCAGATTTGGTCGATAAGCTGATCATGTTGCTGCGCGAGGGGATGCCAGCATGGCTCGACGACATCGATGGGGAAAGGAGACGTCAGCTCGAGAAGGCGCGGACGCGCAAGCGCACGCTGCATGTGTCGCAAAAAGCCGTGAAGGAGCTAGAGGAGTTCCGGTCCGTGTTTGTGGTGACGGGGCGCGAAATAGCCGAGGGACTGGACTTGAGGGCTTTGGGAGAATCGTGGTGCTTGCAGGCGATCGATGAATGTCTAGGCTACTGGCGTGAGCAGTTGGCGTTCATAGAGGCCCGGATTGCTGAAGGGGAAAGTGGAGGTAGGGCCGCGCAAGGGTGAGGGGTGCTTGCGAGATCGGGGGCGTTGGAGTCGGAATTGCTGATGAAGAGGCAGACCGTAGGCAGCCGTCGGGCAGGTGTGGTGCTGATGTTGGTCGGCGCGGGGCTGGCGGTGCTCGGCACGCCGATACTCGCGCTGGCGGGGGGACCGCTGGCAATCGGACTGGGGCTGATCGCAGCGCTGTTCGTGGCCGGGATGGGGGGCAGCGAACTGGCTGACGCCGACAAGGTGCGCTGCCCGGAGTGCAAAAGCAAGATGCGAAAGGACGCCAGCCGTTGCCATCGCTGTGGTGCGGCACTTGAAAAAAAAGGGGCGGAAGCCCCTTGACACGCCCCCAGCCGGCGTGGTAGTGGGGCGAATTGCGATGCGGCGAGAGGCCGCGACTGATCGAAGGGCGACTGAGACCGCCCTAGCGTACGACAACCGAATCTGAACCGGTGCATCAGTTACAGGCGCCGGGTCTGGATTGCCTAGCAAAGCTGCGGGCAGACCAGACCCGGTGCCTTTTTTGCGCGAGCAGGGACGCGATGCACGCGGTTACGGACGACCGAGGCCGACTCGAATCTCTTTCCTCCTTTCCTTCCCCTCCCGAGGACGGGGCCGAGGCGCGTGCGAGGCAGACCGCGCTGGGGCGGCCGGTTGCAGGCCCGCAAGGGACTCCCGACCGCCCCGGGCCCTGGCGGGCCAGCCCGCCTCTGTCTGGTGCGACCTGCACCAGGGTGCATCACCCTGCACCACTGCGATATTTCTACGAGGCCAGCGTCGAATGGGCCCCGGCCGTGCGACGTTCACGGCCGGGGCCGGCGCCTGCCTCGTTTGGACCGGTACGACTGCGCAGAGAAAGCCGCGCTGGCGAAGGCGGCGGGGGGCCACTGCGTGGCGGCGATGGCCGCCGCGCGGCGGCGAAAGCACGGATGCGGGCGAGATGCCACGGATGGCGCCCCCGCCGCCCGGCCTTTTGGGTGAAAAGCGGCGGGTCGAACCCGCCCTACCTTAACAGGAGATTTAACGTGAAACGCAGAACGCTCGAAATCGCGTGCCTGGCGGCGTGGGGGCTGATCGTGCTGATCGGAGGCTGCGCTCAGAACACCGAGACGCCGGTGCAGACCCGGGCCGATACGCTCACGCCCAGCGACCAGGGGCAACTCCAGGACCAGTTCGGCAACAGCGTTCGCGAGCCCAACCAACGGCTGGTCTCCATCGGCGTCGTCGAACACATGCACATCCACAGCCCGTTCAGTAACGACGCGCCGGTGCCGGAGGACCTGCTGCTGGCCTGCGCCGAGTCGGCCCAGATGGGGCCGGCCGGAACGGCACAGACCGAAGGCAGCGACGCGACGCACACCATGACCACCGACGCGATTTCGGTCACGGTGACGCAGTCGGTGACGGCCGGAACTGAGATGCAGGCGGCACAGACGGCCACACAGACGCCGGGCGTGAGCACGACGCAGACGCCGAGCGCTACGATCACGCCGACGCAATCGCCGGAAACCTCTCTGGCGGTCGACGTGCCGATCGCCTGGGCGGGCGGGCTGGCGTCGGGTGCGGCCAACGCGGCACAGGGCGGCGACGCGACGCAGACCAAGTCGGACACGAATACGGTGCGGTGGCTGCAGACGCTGGCGGAATGCCTCAAAGACCCCGACTTCGTGGAGGCGGTCAACCGCCTGATGAGCGGAGAGGCGGAACCGGCCAAGGCGGAGGAACCAACGACGCAGCCGAGCGGCGAGTAGGCACGCACACGACCGGTAAACCGGTCCTCAAATGGAGGGTGGGGTAGGGAAACCGCCCCACCGCAGGTGGATGGCACGGGTCGCTGATGACATCGTGATCGTTGGCCCACGAGCCGCGTGCAAGGCGACGCTGCACGAACTGGGCCTGGACCGGCCGCGCGGCAACTGGGACGTCGGCAACATCGTGGTCATCAACCTGACGCCGGCGCTGGAGAAGGCGATGGCGCCGGTGGCGGCGGACCTGCTGGCCCGGGCGCTGGCGGCGAAGTCGAGCACTTTTCGATCCACCGGTTGAAAACCGGTGCCACACGGGAGTCCGAGCCATGGACTGGATCAGACGGATCTGGAAGACCAAGACGTTCAAGCTGGCCGTGGGGGCCATTCTGGCAGCCGTCGGGGCGTACCTGGGCGACAAGATCGGCCTGGTGGAAATGGTCGTCGCCATCGTCGTCGCACTGCAGACCGTGTTCGTGCGCGACGCCATCGCGACGCAGCCGCGCGGGACCATACTGAGGCCGCCGGGTGGGAACGGTCAACAGCGACATGGCGGATGACCACCTGCGGTGGGGCGGAAATGCCCGATGAACCGAGCCAGTCCGCGGAGATGGAACTCAGCGAGGATGCCGCCGGTGTTCGAGACCTGCTCAATCGCTACTTCGACGATCGGCCGCTTAACGCCGCC
>DATKXO010000172.1:0-28007 GCA_035528995.1 Phycisphaerae bacterium
GGTTGGCGCGTCGGACTTCTGGTACGACGTGAACATGGACGGAAGCGTGTCGACGGCGGACGGCTCGTCGATCAAGCAGCGTCTGGGCAACTTCGCCCCGACCTGCCCGTAGGCGGAGAGAGGTCGGCATCGCAAGCGCCCACAGGGCGCGCGGAAGAGGCTGCCGGGCGTTGGAGCGGCTCCCCGCGAGCGTGGATGCGGCTGCTCATGCGCTCGCTGGGCGTGTGCTTCCCGCCCCGAAGGGTGTCTCCGAGGTCCGGACTGCTTTCGCCGGCCCTGTTTCGCACTTCGCCCGTGGGTTGATGTGGGCGATGGGTAGCACCCCTGATGGCGCGCATAGTCGACCGGGCCCTCCGTGTTCGGCGATGTTTCCCTTAACCGCCCTAGCAAGGTGGTTGCAATCGACGCCGTGCATGCGATAGGCTGTGGGTAGGCAGGGAGGGATGATGAAGGGCGCAGTCTGCGCCAAGGGATCGATAACGAGAAGGAGCTTCCGCAATGGAACGTGATTACTTCGACATCGCCAGCGGTGTTTCCGCTGGGCGCGGCCGCCGGGTGAGCCTCCTGGCGGCGTTTTTGTTGTTGGCGAACGTGTGCCTGGTCAGCGCGGCGGAGCCGGTCACCGTTGGGCTGGTAGAAGACACGGGCGATCACCTGGTCATCGATTATGCCGTGGGCGACTTCGCCGAGGAGACGGTGCTGATCGAGGGCAAGGAGTACACCCGGATCGCGCTGGGGAAGGAAAGCCCGCTCAAGACGGCGGGGGCGCCCGAGCTACCGAACATCTGCCGCAGCATCATCATCCCGGGCGACGCGGAGATGGCGGTGAAGGTGCTGACCTCGGAGTACTACGACGTCACGGACGTAGACGTGGTGCCCTCCAAGGGCTTCATCTCGCGGTCGGTCAATCCGGACGACGTTCCGTACACGTTCGGAGCGGTCTATCAGACGGATGCGTTTTACCCGGGCGAAGTGGCCGCCCTGCGGGAGCCGTACGTGCTGCGCGACTTGCGGGGTGTCGTGGTGGAGGTCAATCCCTTCCAGTACAACCCGGTCACTCGCACGCTTCGGGTGTACACGCGCGTGACGGTGGAGGTGGACTCGGCCGGGCCAGGCGAGGTGAACGTGCTGCAGCCGCGCGAGCGGGCGCTGAGCCTGGCGTTTCACCAGATCTACCGGCACCACTTCCTGAACTACGCTCCGGGGCTGCGGTACACGCCGCTGGAGGAAGACGGCGACATGCTGATCATCTGCCACGACGCGTGGATCGCGAACGTTCAGCCTCTGGTGGCGCATAAAAACGGTATCGGCCTGAACACGTCCATCGTGGGCGTCTCGACGATCGGGAACAACTCGACGGCGATCAAGAACTACATCCAGGGGATTTACGATACGAGCGACCTGGCCTTCGTGCTGCTGGTGGGTGACGCGGCCGAGGTGGACACGCCCTACGCGTCGGGCGGTTCGTCGGACCCGTCGTACGCTCTGCTGTCGGGCGGCGACGGCTACCCGGACATTCTGATCGGCCGGTTCTCGGCCCAGTCCGCGGCGGACGTGGACACTCAGGTCGAGCGGACCATCGAGTACGAGCAGATGCCGGCCACGCAGCAGGACTGGTTCAAGAAGGCGACGGGCATCGCTTCCGATCAGGGCGCGGGGATTGGGGATGACGGGGAGGCCGACTGGCAGCACATGGACAACATTCGGGCCGACCTGCTGGCCTACGGCTACACCGTCGTGGATCAGATCTACGATCCGACGGCGTCGGCGTCACAGGTGACGGCGGCGGTCAACGCCGGGCGCGGACTGATCAACTACTGCGGTCACGGCAGTACCACGTCGTGGGGCACGACGGGGTTCAGCAACACCAACGTCAACGCTTTGGTCAACGACAACATGCTGCCGTTCATCTTCAGCGTGGCGTGCGTGAACGGGCAGTTCGACGGGTATACGTGCTTTGGCGAGGCGTGGCTGCGGGCGACACACAATGGCGAGCCGACCGGGGCGATCGGGATCTATGCGTCCTCGATCAACCAGTCCTGGGCCCCGCCGATGTGCGCCCAGGACGAAAGCGTCGATCTGCTGGTGGCCGAGGCCTACGCCAGCTTCGGGGCCCTGTGCTTCGCGGGTTCGTGCCAGATGATCGACGAGTACGGCTCGGGCGGCGAGAGCATGTACAACACGTGGCACGTTTTCGGCGACCCGTCGGTGCGGGTGGCGTACCTGGGCCCGATGCCGCCGGTCGCTCAGGACCAGGCGGTGGCAACGCCGACGGGGACGCCGGTGACCGTCACGCTGCAGGGCGGTGACGACGGTCTGCCCGATCCGCCGGCGGCGCTGGATTACGCGATCACGGCCCTGCCGGCCCACACACTGCAGGACGCGGGCGACGAGCACATCATCACGGCCGGCGAGCTGCCGTACACGTTGCTGGGCGATCAGGTGATCTACAAGCCCGGCTGGGGCTTCAACGGGCCGGACAGCTTCCAGTTCCGGGTGGACGACGGCGGCGTGCCGCCCGAGGGCGGGGCGTCCAACACGGCCACCGTGTCGATCACGGTGGGCGGTCCGGAGGCGGCGTACACGTTCCCGATGGACGACGATCCCGGCTGGAGCACGGAGGCTTCCTGGGCGTTCGGTCAGCCGACGGGCGGGGGATCGGCCGGCGGCGACCCGACCAGCGGATACACCGGCTTGAAGGTCTATGGCTACAACCTGACCGGCGACTACGCCAACAACCTGCCGGTGCGGTACCTGACGACGACGGCGTTGGACTGCACCGGGATGACCGACGTGGAGCTGCGGTTCCAGCGGTGGCTGAAGGTGGAGACGTCGTGGTTCGACCACGCCAACATCGAGATTTCCAACAACGGGTCGGACTGGACGACCGTGTGGGTGAACGGCACGTCGACGATCATCGACTCGTCGTGGGTCGAGCAGGTCTTCGACATCTCGGCGATGGCCGACGGTCAGCCGGCGGTTTCCATCCGTTGGGGGATGGGCCCGACCGACGGGTCGTCGACGTATCCGGGCTGGAACATCGACGACGTGGAGATCTGGTGCGTCTTCCCGCCGATGACTGGCGACTGCAACAGCGACAAGCACGTGACAACAGACGACTACGGCAGCTTCGAGGGGTGTCTCACCGGCCCCGACGGGGGCATTAATTCGGGCTGTGAGTGCGCGAACATGGACGCGGACGGCGACGTGGACCTGGACGACTTCGCCCGGTTCCAGTCGTCGTGCAACGGTTCGTAGGGACGGTCAATCACCCCACCGGCCTCGACCGGCGCCCGGCGCCCGGTCGAGGCCGGTTGTTTGCGCGCGGTGGGTGATTGAGGCTGCCGCGTCGATCGGGCAGGAAGCCGGGGCGCGGTGCCGCTCGACTTTTTCGGCCGGTGCGTCCATGCTAGGGGGCATGGACCGCGACGAAGTCTGCTCCCGTTTTCTGGAGGCGGTGTCCTTCGACCTGTACCCGTTTCAGGAGGAGGCGCTGCTGGCCTGGTTCGAGTCGGAAGACGGGGTGCTGATCTGCGCTCCGACGGGGATGGGCAAGACGCTGATCGCCGAGGCGGCCGTCTTCGAGGCTCTGCACACCGGCAAGCGGATCTACTACACCACTCCGCTGATCGCCCTGACCGAGCAGAAGTTCCGCGAGATGCAGGGCCTGGTCGAGAAGTGGGGGTTCCGGCGCGAGGACGTCGGGCTGATCACGGGAAACCGGCGCGAGAACCCCGACGCGCTGGTGCGCGTCGTTGTAGCGGAAATCCTGCTGAACCATCTGCTGGCCGCGGATGCCTCGCTGGGCGACCTGGAACACGTCTCGGCCGTGGTGATGGACGAGTTCCACAATTTCAACGATGCGGAACGGGGCGTGGTGTGGGAGCTGTCGCTGGTTCTGCTGCCGAAGCAGGTTCGGGTGATGCTGCTGTCGGCGACGGTGGGCAATCCGACGGCGTTCTCCGGCTGGCTTCGCAAGCAGCACGGGCGTGCGGTGCGGGTGGTTCTATCGAACGAGCGGCGCGTGCCGCTGGAGTTCTGCTGGGTTGGTGACAAGCTGCTGACCGAGCATTTGCCGGCCATGATCTCGGCCGAGGATGCGGAGAATCGGGTTCCGGCGCTGGTCTTCTGCTTCAATCGCGACGAGTGCTGGGAGGTGGCCGAACGGCTCAAGGGGCTGTCGCTCATACCGGCGGAGACGCGCAAGCAGATAGAAGCCTACCTCAACGAGCGCCGGGACGAGTTCGCCGAGGGTGCGGGTCCGAAGCTGCGGCAGATGCTGATTCGGGGGGTGGGCGTGCACCATGCCGGCGTGCTGCCCAAGCACAAGATCATCGTCGAGGAGCTGTTCAATCGGAAACTGATGCCCCTGGTGATCTGCACGGAGACGCTGGCGGCGGGGATCAACCTGCCGGCCCGGTCGGTGGTGATCAGCACGCTGCTGAAGGGCAAGCATGGCGAGAAGAAGCTGATCCCTCCGTCGTCGGCCCATCAGATGTTCGGTCGGGCGGGGCGGCCGCAGTTCGACACGCAGGGCTACGTCTACGCCATGGCCCACGAGGATGACGTAAAGTTCGTCAAGTGGAAGAAGAGGTACGACCAGATCGACCCCAACTCGAAGGAGCCGGGCCTCCTTCGGGCCCGCAAGCAGCTCGAACGCAAGCGGCCCACCCGGCGCAAGACGGAGCAGTACTGGGTCGAAGGGCATTTCAAGCAGCTCATCCAGGCGGGGCCGGCCAAGCTGTTCAGCCGGTCGATGATTCCGTACCAGGTGTTGATCTACCTGCTGACCAAGACGGGTTCGCTGCGTGAGGCCCGCGAGTTTCTGTCCAAGCGGTTCAACAAGCCGGAGCGCATCGAGAAGTTCGGCGAGCAGCTCGACTTCATGCTCGACAACCTTTCGGCCCTGGGGTACCTGACCAGGGCCGAGGACGGCGAGGCGGTGACGCTGAACGAGAGCATCTATCGCCTGGTGGACTTCCGCAGCGTCGATCCGCTGTATGGGGCGTTTCTGGCCGAGCGACTGGCTCGCGGCGATTTCCAGGAGAAGTTGGTGGCGCTGGAGTCGGTTCTGGAGGTGCCGCGGGCGATCCTGCGAAGCGTGCGTCTTCCCGAGGACCTGCCCCCCGGGCCGTTGCAGACGGAGGTGCTGGAGCCGCTGCTGATCCAGATGGGCGTCGTGCTGGCCAGGCCGGAACGGCCGGAGGGCGAGCGCTACGGCGACAACCTCGAGGAACTGTGGGGCGACGAGGACCAGGAGCATCCGCCGACGTTTCCGGAGATGCTCAAGCTGGTGTTCGAAGCGAAGTTGGCGGCGCCGGAGCCGGTGTGGGTGCAGCCCAAGTGGGTGGCGGGTCAGGCGTTCGGGATGGACTGCGAGTTCTTCAAGATGGTCAAGGCCTGCGACCTGGTCAAGCAGGAGGGGCTGATCCTGCGGCACCTGCTGCGTCTGGTGATCCTGGCCGGCGAGCTGTTCACCATGACGGAGGACCCGGACTACGAGCGGATCGGCGAGCTGGCGACCAGGACCTGCCATCGCGTGGACCCGACGTACACGGACCGGTTCCTGCAACAGGAGCAGGAGCGGCAGAAGCTGATGCAGGTGTGACGGTCGACGCTCGTTCGGTCCTGATGGCAAGGACGTTTGCTGTTGGGCACGGAGTTATGGAGGCGAGGACATGGCGGGCCCGCAGGCGACATTCCTCCAAGCGTTCTGCGAGGCTTTTGACAAGGCATTTGGGCCGGCTGAATGGGAGACGTCTCGGCAACGAACGGTGGGCGAATTCTGTGCGCGCTGCAGGAATAAGAAGTATAGGCGCAGTTCTATGCTACGCGCGAATGAGGCCTTCGAGCTGGGAGATCTGCGCGCACGGTGGAGGGACTCCGTTGTTGTCGTGGAGTACGATCGAGAAGGGGTGGACACGCACAACCTTGTCAAATACTGGCCATACCTGCGCGGGGATTTGGCGGTGGTTCCGCCAACCAGGTTGCTGCTCTGCTACTTCTCAGACTGGCGTAGCTGGGGGTCGTCCCGCGACCTATGGGCATGGGTTTATCAACGGATTAGGGACGATTCTGCCTGTAAAGGCAGGCTGATGGCAGAGCATTTTGACCACGGTAAAGATTCAGAGGAAATGCGAACGACAGGAATCGGCGAAGCACTGGGTTTTCTGAGGGGCCACCTGTGGTAACTGGCTAACCACCGCAGAGGTGGATTGTTGTGCGCGGTCTCCGGGATGGCCCAAAGGGAGGAGGTGCGGCGTGCCGGGTCGTAATCAAGAGGCTCGTTGGGGCGCCGATGCGATCGCTGGAACTTCCTTTAAGACGGGGTACTTCGGTCCCATGGTCAGCAAGAAGCGCGTCCCCCTCGGCTTCGTCCGTGCTGCAATGAGCGATGGCCAGACAATGATGATGGCACGTGCCTTCTCAAACTGTTTCAGGTTGTGGAGCGCGCCTTTGATTAGGATATGCCGAACGCCGAATTCGGCACACAAGAGCGGCAGCTTCGGGCCGGGTTTCTTTCCGCGGTCCGCAGATATGACCAACCACTCCTCATCGGCCAACTCTGGTATCCAGTTTTCGTCCTGCTCCCCGTGCCGCCCTAGCAGATCGAGAAGATGCGCCACATCAACAGGTTCTTCGTATTTGTGAAGAAGCGGGCGCATAGCCTCTACTAACGGTCGCCCGATGTTCTCGTCGAATAGGAGCTTGATCGTCGTGCTCACGCGGCTACGGGACCTTTGAGATGGTCGTAAAAACGGATGGCAAGCTCTATAGCAGAAGGATCTACGCCATAGGCGGTGGCTGCTGCCTCAACGCTTCCCTCAGTTCTGTACGCCTCGTGAAGCGCAATCGCAGTGTAGCCGCATGACTCGATCAACGGTTGCCCCGTTCTCTGGCGCGGGTCCATCGCAACCGTTTGGTCTAAATGGCGAAAGATCCTATACCTAGTGGCGAGTCCCGCCTCCCCGAACGTCAACTCCTCCATGAACAGCTCGGCGACTTTACGGATCATCCGTTGGTGCTTCTGCGTCCCCGACACTTGCACCAAACCGGGGCCGTCTCGTCCCTGGATCTGGATGAGGATCTCCTGTCCGAAAAGGAAGGTCGTATGCCGCATGGCAAACGGGTAGTCCACGCCATAGTCCCGTTGAGCGACCTGTACCGCATCTCGGATTTTTTGCAGCGACACCTTATGGTCGCGCCGAATCTCTCGGATTGCCAACGCTTGCACAAAGTCGAGGAAGGTGACTTTCCTCTCTGGATCGCCTTCAAGCTGGGCTCGAAGGGCGGGCTCGCCCCGCCGGTCACCATGAATCCAGCGTGCCATCGCGGCAGGGTGCACTCGGGCATAGAATGCGGCCTCGGAAGGCGTGTACAGCCCGATGGCTAGCAGATCCTTGGCGGATGGCGCGATCATATCGGTTGCCCGCAGTCTTACGGCACGTGTTCCTCTGGAATCTTATCGGCGTCCCGGGTAATTCTCAACCAGAGGTCCTGGCCCAGCTAGGGGCCTGCTCGCGTGGCCGGCTGCCATGCCTCCGCAGAGGGCTTGGTGGGCGTTTTCGGGGGGCGGGTTGTGACGCTGACTGCTCGTGGCGAGCAAGCGAACGATTTACCGTCGATCCGTGAGGTGAACACCCTCGCGTTTGGGCAGGCGGATGAGGCTGATCTGGTGGATGCGCTGCGCGGGGAGGTGGAGCCGTTCATCTCGCTGGTGGCGGAGCGGGATGGGCGGGTGGTGGGGCATATTCTGTTCACGCCGGTGACGATTGAATCCGCCGACGGGTCAAAGAGCACGGCCATGGGGCTGGGGCCGATGGCGGTGCTGCCGGAGTGTCAGCGGCAGGGGATCGGGTCGGCGCTGGTGCGGGCCGGGTTGGAGGCGTGCGAGCGACAAGGGGAGTTCGTCGTGTTCGTGCTGGGGCACGCGGAATACTACCCGCGGTTCGGGTTTGAGCCGGCGCGGCCGAAGGGCCTGACCTGCCAATGGGAGGTTCCGGACGAGGCGTTCATGGTGGTCGAGCTGACGGTGCGGGCGCTCGCGGGGCGGCGCGGTCTGGTGCGCTACGCGGATGCGTTCAGCGACGTGTAGGCGCCGTGGCAAGCGCGCCCCAAGTCATGGGTGGAGCGGCCGTGCCAAGAGATCGGCCCGGTTGGATCGTCCCTGCCGGCCGGCTCAGCGCTTGCGCTTGGTCGTGCGCAGCGCCTTTCGGATGACCTTGGCGGCCGCGACGGCCTCGTTTGCGGTCTTGAAGGCCAGGTAGAAGGTCATCTTCCGGCCGATGACTGCGGCCGATGCGCCGCGGATGTTGATGCCGTTGGCGGCGACGGCGCGGGCGATGTCGCAGCCGAGGCCGGCTCGGTCCGGTCCGTCGATGCGGATGGAGCTCATCCCGGCGGCGGGGCGCAGGCCCAGCTCGGTGGCCCGGTCCTTCTGCTTCTTCCCCTTGAGCGGGGAGAGGAAGACGCGCGAGGTGTTCTCGGACACCTGGCGGGCGACGACGAACTCGAGCTGGGCACCGGCCTGGGTCAGACCCTCGAGGATGCGGGCCAGTGTTCCGGGGCGGTTCTGAACGTCGATGGCCCAGACCTCCACCTTCTTGACTGTGTATGCCATGACTTGGACTCCGTAAGACGTGCGAACCTGACCGAGATACGTTCGGCGACGGCGTGCCGGTGACGGGCCGGCGTCACGTCGCCGTTTTATCGTCTCCGTCCCGATGGACGGTCTGCGGCGAGAAGGCCGGGAGGCAGACGGCCACGTATTCCGCGCCCTGCGGGCCGGGAGAACTGTAGCGCACCCATTCGCCGCGATGGGCGATCACCGCTTGGCCCGCGTGCACGTCGATGACGCCGTCTCTGTGCTCCACGCGAAGCATGCCCTTGAGCACGACGGTGAACTCGTCGAAGTTGGGGGTCTGGCCCGGCTCGACCCAACCCGATGGGCTCTTCATGCGGGCGATGCTGACGCCGTCGGTCCCGGAGTTGACGCGGCCGACATACTCCTCGATCAGCTTGGGCACGTTGCCGGCGGCCTCGATGCGCGTGGGTGTGGGAACGTGGGTCGGCATGATGTCCGCTCCGGCGGTCACGTGGCCGGCGACGTAGTCTGCGTTCTCACCGGCGTGTCGTTCGACCGAACCTCGGCCTACCATCCTACCGACACCGGTGCCCGGACCACAAGCCGGCAGTTGCAGTTCCCGGCGGGGCGGGGTGGTGTGCCCGACCGGTGGCCGGCCGGCCCTCCAGGGACAGGTCCGATCTGCCAGAGCACGTCGGCGTCGTCGGGTGCGGGGTCGAGCTTTTGCGCATTCGTCATGGGCGGTCCTACCAGCAGCAGTGCCGTGGTCCAACATCCGCAACGTGTGCCGAAGTGCCTCATTCGCTGGTCCCTCGGTCGGACGTCACTTGGCCGGTTCCGCGGCCGTGCGGATTTCATTGTCAAGGACGCGGAAGTACAGGCCGAAGTCGCCGGTTCCGTTCTCGACCTTGAGCAGGACGCGGTTCCAGCCGGCGCGGAGGGGCAGTCTCCCCAGGTGCCGGAACGGGTCGGCGCTGTGCCGGGTGTTGTCCTCGTGCAGGAGGTCGCCGTTGAGCCACATGCGGCAGCCGTCGTCGCTGCCGAGTGCGAAGTAAACCGACCGGTCTTCGGGCGCGTGCAGCCAGGTCTGTGCGTAGGCGATGGCATTGGTGTGGAGGTTCGGATCGCGGTCGATCCGGCCAAGATCCAGATAGCCGCTCTCATCCGCCAGGAGCGGCTGCCAGGCGACCGCGAGGCCGTTCTTGCCGGTGAAGGACGGGGCGGTGACGTCGGCCGTCTCCGGGCCGTAGTCGGCGGTTACGAGGGTGCGCTTGTCGGGGTTCGGGAAATAGCCGACGACCTGCCAGTCGCGCACGATCTGCGACGGCAAGCGGCCCAGCAGCTCCTGCCCGTACCGGCGGGCCACGGACGCGCCCCGCCGGTCGATGAACTCGAACGCCATTTTGGCAAACCTGTCCGCGGCGCAGGTGTTGCAGGCTCGCAGCAGGGCCACCTGGAAGTAGGGATCGTCGTCGTGCCGTGCGTACGTTTCCAGGAGATCGGCGGTCAGGGCGGATTCGCCCAGCGTCTCGGCGGCCCGGGCCGATAGCAGGCGCACCACGCGCTCGCCGTCGGTCAGACCGCGGCGGATCAGTTCGACGGTCGCCGGATGTCGTCTTTCGGCCGCGGCGAGCACGGTCAGGCCGCGCTCCGAGGGCAGGCGATCCGACCAGGCGGCTTGGAACAGCGCGTCGCCGGCGTGCTCGGCCACCAGCAGCTCGGCCTGCTCCCAGGGTGAGGTCCAGCGACCGTCGCCGTCGGCGTCGATCCAGACGGGATTCATCACCGCCAGCGGCAGGATGGGGCGGTCTGAGTCGTGCACGATGGGGGCGAGGGAATCGTCGCCTTCGATCAGCAGTGCCAGCCAACTGTCTCTTGGCACCTGGAGATCGACGGTCGTGTCCAGGCGCAGGGCCTGACGCGTGTCCGGCACGGGCAGCTCGCGGACGACGTCGCCGTTGACGACGATTCTGACGCGGTCGCAGTCCACCCAGGAGGCGGCCTGCACCTTGACCTTCAGCTCGACCCGCCCCTGTGTGGCCGTCGCGTCGCCGCCCATGGGTACGCCGTTGACCCAGTACTCGGCAAACGGCCCGATGGTGGTGAAAACGCGGCGACCGCGGATTGCGCCGGCGACCTCGGCCACGTCGATCCTGCCGGGATCGTCGGTCGAAGAGGCGACGTAGTTGCGGGGATAGCCCGCGAAGTTGCGGCGCACGGTGTGGCTGTCCGAGTTGCCGACGGCGGCGTAGCGGTGGCCGCGGTTGAGCAGGTTGAACCAGTCCCGCAGCACGGAGTGTCTGCCGGCGCCGGTCTCCAGGTCGCGGACGATCTCGGCGTCGTAGTAACCCCATCCGGCGTTCTCGTTGAAGATCTCGATCGAGTCGAAGTCGTCGGAGTGAATCTGCGAGTGGGCGACGCCGGTGACCGGGTCGAGGATCGTTTTGCCGAAGTGGGCGATGCTTCCCCAACGCGGGTGGTTGACCTGGATGACGGGCACGATGCCGGAGGGGTTGGTCTCCTGGCGGATCAGGCTGAACAGTTCGGTGGCGTCGCGCGGTTTCGACGGAAGTATGGGTCGGGTCGGGTCGAGCGGAAAAGCGTTGAAGTGGCCGATGGGGGTGCTGACCTCGTTTCCGGTGGTGGCGGTGAGTCGGTCGGTGACGCCGAGTTCGCGCATGGTGGGGTGGTAGTCGGTGTTGTGGTTGTGATCGGTGGCCACGGCGAACTCGAGACCGACGCCGAGGAAGGTGATGATGCGTTCGTTGAGCGTGGTGGTCCCGTCGCTGGAATACGGCGCGGTATGCAGGTGGAAATCGCCGCAGATCCATCCGGTGGTATCCACCTCGCGGCGGAGGCGGGCTGTGAATTCGGCGCGCTCGCCGGGCTGCAAGGTGACCTCGCGGCTGTCGATGGACCACTCCAGGCCGCGGGAGGCGTACACGGTGTACGTGCCGGGCGGGACGGTGATCGAGCCGCGGCCGGACAGGGTGAAGATCACATCTTGGCGAACGGCCAGCTCGTTGGGCGCGGCCTGGGTGTTCGGGAAAAGCGTTTCCGGAGCGCCCAGCTCGCCGAGGAAGGTCAGGCGTCCCGGTATCGGCTGGCCGTTCTCGTCCAGGATCGAGTAGTCGAGGATGGCGACCGGCGCCTCGTTGCCGGCCGTCGGTGCCGGGATTACGCCTGATCGTGCGGCGTCGTGTCCGGGCGGCTTGCCGGGCTCCGCTGAAGCGGCGGCGCCTGCGGCGCTGCTGCGCTGCGAGAACTGCACGTATCCCCAGTGTTGGGGGACGTGCATGTCGATCCTGCCCTGCGGCGACCAGACCCAGTTGTCCTCGGGCGTGTCGGGCAGCTTCTGGTAGCGGCCGGCGATGATGTCGTGTTGCCACTCGACGCGCGAAAAATTCATTCGCCAAGTGTCGCCGTCGCGCGGCGGGGTCGGGCGGTGGGCGTACTCGGCCAGCGACGACCAGGGCAGGGCGAACTCGACGGA
This sequence comes from Phycisphaerae bacterium, assembly GCA_035528995.1. Taxonomy (GTDB): domain Bacteria; phylum Planctomycetota; class Phycisphaerae; order UBA1845; family UBA1845; genus DATKXO01. Next base: position 12,078 of record DATKXO010000172.1, read on the forward strand.
CCATCCGCGGTCCACGTCGGAAGTGTCGTTGAGCGTGCCGTCAACGTGCACGGCCGTCTTGAGGCCCTCCAGGTTCCAGTCGTGCAGAGCCGGCCCGCCGTCGGTGTAGGTTCGCATGAGGAGCAGATCGAAGATCGTGTTGAGCGGGTTGATCTCGATCTCGTAGTACTCGCGGGCGTCGCCGTCGGGATCGATGAACACCTCGAAGTCGTTGTCGCGGAACACGATCTGGTCGCGCCGGGTGAGCGTGGCCCAGACGTGCGGCTCGTCCAGGGCGGCCGCGATGTAGAGGTAATCGTCGTCCCAGGTCATCTTCGCCCGCGTGTGATGGCGCGGTTGCGGCTTGTCGTCGCCTTCGATGTCGACGAACGGATCGGTCCACGGGGCCGACGCCCAGGCCGGATCGTCCAGGTGGCCGTCGATGACGATGGGCCCGGTCGCCTTGGGGCAGACGTAATGCCTGGGGAGGTCGGCTTGGGCTGATACTGACGGGCGATGTGTTACCGGTCGGTGAGACGCGCAGCCGGCAAGCAGGGCGGTCATCGGCGCGATCAGCAATAGAATCCACGCGGTGCGGGTCATTCTCGGCTCCTTCGATCCGGGTGTCCGGGTTCGCTCCTCGGGCGCCCTCCTGGTCGCCGGCGGTGTGGACGAGCGATCCATATACCAGCGTAGCGGGCGTCCGGGATGAGTGGAAGCGCCGGAGGCGCTGTCGGCGGGACCCGCGATGTCACGATGAGCAGACCTTTCGTAGCGTTGCCTGATCGGCCGATCGACGGCATCATGTGGCTCTCCGCTTGCCCAGGCGCGTGGGCGGAGGGAGAACGCCGCCTCGATGAACATGCAACCTCTCGACTGGGCGATCGTGGCCGCACTGGTGGCCGTTCTTGCGTGGGGCGCGTTGAGCACGCGCAAGTACACGCGGACGGTGGCGGGGTTTCTGGCGGCGGACCGGTGCGGCGGGCGCTACCTCATCTCGGTGGCGCTGGGCATCTCCCAGATCGGCGTGATCAGCCTGGTGTGGTACTTCGAGCAGAACTACAAGGTTGGCTACACCAACTACTGGTGGGGTCTGATGGAAGGTCCCGCGATGATCGTGATGGCCCTGTCGGGCTGGGTGCTGTACCGCTTCCGCCAGACGCGGGCCATGACGCTGGCCCAGTTCTTCGAGGTGCGCTACAGCCGCAACTTTCGGGTCTTCGCGGGGTTCGTGGGCTACCTGGCCGGGATCATCAATTTCGGCATTTTCCCGTCGGTGGGGGCGCGGTTCTTCATGGCCATGTGCGGGCTGCCGGACAGCTTTGACGTCGTCGGGCTGGAGATATCGACTTTCCCGGTGCTGATGTTCCTATTGCTGTCGATCTCGCTGGTGTTCACGTTCCTGGGCGGGCAGATCGCCGTCATGGTCACCGATTTTATGCAGGGGACGTTCTGCAACATCGTCTTCGCGGCAGTGGTCCTGTTCTTCCTGATCACGTTCAAGTGGGATCAGATCTCCGTGGTGATGCTCCAGGCCCCGGCGGAGGACTCGCCGGTTCACCCGTTCCACCTGGGGCAGGAGAGCCATTTCGACTTCTGGTACTACGTGATCGCCGTGGTGGTCGTCTTCTACAGCGCCCAGAGCTGGCAGGGGACGCAGGGCTACAACTGCTCGGCCAAGAACGCCCACGAGGCGAAGATGGCCGGCATCCTGAGCGGCTGGCGGACTCGGGTGCTCATGCTGGTCGTCGTGGTGGTGCCGGTCTGCGTGCGGACCTTCCTGTATCATCCCGACTTCGCCGATCAGGCGGTGGTCGTTCAGGATTCGCTGGCCGAGATCGACTCCGAGACTCTGCAGAACCAACTCCGCACGCCTTTGGCGATGGGCGTCATCCTGCCGACCGGATTGCTGGGTCTGGCCTGTGCGGCCATGCTGGCGGCGTTCATCTCGACGCACGACACGTACCTGCACTCCTGGGGCAGCATACTGGTGCAGGACGTGATTCTTCCGTTCCGCAAGAGGCCCTTCACGCCGAGGCAGCATCTGTGGATGCTGCGGCTGTCGATCCTCGGCGTGGCGGTATTCATCTTCTTCTTCAGCCTGCTGTTCCGTCACAAGCAGTACATCGCCATGTTCTGCGCCCTGACCGCGTCGATCTTCGTCGGCGGCGCCGGATCGGCGATCATCGGCGGGCTCTACTGGAAGAGGGGCACGGCGGCGGCGGCTTGGGCGGCCATGGTGACCGGAATGTGCCTGTCGCTGGCGGGAATCGTCATCAAGCAGGTCGATCCCGACTTCCTCCTGACCGGTCAGGAGATGACGTTCTGGACGATCGCGGCGTCCGTGGTGGTGTACGTGGTGGTGTCGCTGCTCGGCTCGCGGACGGCGTTCGACATGGACCGCATGCTCCACCGCGGGAAACACGCCATCGACGGGGAGTCCTCGACGTCGTATTCCGATGCCACGACCTGGGCGGAGAAGCTGGGCTTCAGCAAGGACTTCACCGGGACCGACAAGGTCGTGACCTACATCACGCTGAGCTGGCCGCTGGCCTGGACGGCGATCTTCGTCGCCGGCACGGTGTACAACCTGGTGGTCGACGTGCCCAACGAGTCGTGGCTGTGGTACTGGCAGGGATGGACGTGGCTCGTACTGGCCTGTTCGGTGGTCATTACGGTCTGGTTCAGCATCGGCGGGTTCAAGGACGTTGTCTACCTGTTCCGGCGTCTGCGGGCGTCCCGCGACAACCCGCTCGACGACGGTCACGTGGCGGAATACGGCCAGGGCGATGAGCGATAGCGGCGACTCGGGCGAGAGGCGGCGTGTTGTTAAACGCGGGAGTGACGACATGACGTTCAAAGTGCGGCGAGCGCTGGTTGCGGCGTTGGCTGGTGCGTTGCTCGCGGCGCAGCATGCGGAGGGCGGTGTGAACGACTGGGAGAACCCGGCCGTCGTGGGGCGTAACAAGGAGCCCGCCCACTGCACGCTGGTGCCCTATGCGGACATCGGTGCGGCGACGAGAGGCACGCGGGCAAAATCGCCCTTCCTCAAGCTCCTGAACGGCAAGTGGAAGTTCCACTGGGTGGCGAAGCCCGCCGACCGGCCGATGGAGTTCTACAAGACAAGTTTCAACGTAAGCGGGTGGAACGAAATCGCCGTGCCCGGCAACTGGCAGTTGCAGGGCTACGGCCGTCCGCAGTACCTGAACCAGGCCTACACGTTCCCGCCCGATCCACCGCACATTCCGCACGACGACAATCCGGTCGGGTCGTACCGGACCGACTTCGATATTCCCGACGAGTGGACGGGGCGGCAGGTGTTCGTCCACTTCGACGGCGTGAAGAGCGCGTTCTATGTGTGGATCAACGGCCGGCAGGTCGGCTACAGCCAGGGCGGCATGACGCCGGCGGAGTTCGACATCACCCGGTTCGTCACCCGCGGCAAGAATACGCTGGCGGCCGAGGTGTACTGCTGGTCGGACGGGAGCTACCTCGAGTGCCAGGACATGTGGCGTCTGGCGGGCATCTACCGGGACGTGTACCTCTTCTCGACGCCGGTGGTGCGCCTGCGGGACTTCTTCGCCCGCTGCGATCTGGACGAGGAGTACCGCGACGCCACGCTTCACGTCACGGCTTCGGTGCGCAATTACACGGGCCGGGCGGCGGGGGCGCATTCGGTGGCCGTGACGCTGTTGGACGAGCGCGGCAAGCCCGTCGGCGAGGGCCCGCTGATGAGCGGTCGTGTGGCCGAGATCGCGCCGCGGACCGACGGCGTCGTCGAGATGCAGGCCCGGGTGGTCAACCCGGCCAAATGGACGGCGGAGACGCCGAATCTGTACGTCCTGCTGCTGGAACTGTCAGACGCGGAGGGGCGAGTCGTCGAGGTCGAGCGCTGTAACTTCGGCTTCCGCGAGGTGGAGCTGAAGGGGGGCCAACTGCTGGTCAACGGACGGGCGATCCTGCTCAAAGGCGTCAACCGGCACGAGCACGACCCGGACCACGGACGTGCCATACCGCTGAGCCGGATGGTCCAGGACGTCAAGCTACTCAAGCAGAACAACATCAACGCGGTTCGCACGTCGCACTATCCCGATGACCCCAAGTGGTACGACCTGTGCGACCGGTACGGCATCTATCTTGTCGATGAGGCCAACATCGAGTCGCACGGCATGGGCTACGACCCCGATCGGACGCTGGGCACCCGGCCGGAGTGGAAAGAGGCCCACCTCGATCGCACGGTCCGAATGGTCGAGCGGGACAAGAATCATCCCGCGGTCATCATCTGGTCTCTGGGCAACGAGGCGGGCGACGGGGTGAACTTCGAGGCGACCAGCGCCTGGGTCCGCGGGCGCGATGCGTCGAGGCCGGTGCACTACGAGCGAGCCATGGACTACGGCAATCATACGGCCAGGGCGCACACGGACATTGTCTGCCCGATGTATACGCACGTGGACTGGTTGCTGGAGTACGCCCGGAAGCGCATGGATCGTCCGCTGATCATGTGCGAATACGCCCACGCGATGGGCAACAGCGTGGGCAACCTGCAGAAGTACTGGGACGCGATCGAGGCGCACAAGCACCTGCAAGGCGGTTTCATCTGGGACTGGGCCGACCAGGGCCTGCGGAAGCCGGCGCGGCCCGGGCGGGAGAACGGCGAGCCTGTGACGTACTGGGCCTACGGCGGCGATTTCGGCGACACGCCCAACGACGGGAACTTCTGCTGCAACGGACTGGTCCAACCCGATCGCCGGCCGAATCCGTCGCTCTATGAGGTGAGGAAGGTCTATCAGTACATCAAGACCACTCCGGTCGATCTCGTGGCCGGAAAGGTCCGGATTCGCAACGCGTATGACTTCGCTGGCCTGGACTTCGTGGACGCGTCGTGGGAACTGGCGGCCGACGGAGAGGTTCTTCAGAGCGGCACCCTGCCCAGGCTCGCGCTGCCGGCGCAGCAGGAACAGGAGGTCGCAGTACCGTTCCGCAAGTTCGAGCCGAGAGCGGGCACCGAGTACTGGCTGACGATCCGTTTTGCCCTGGCGGCCGACACGCTCTGGGCAGCACGCGGGCACGTCGTGGCCTGGGATCAGTTCCGGATGCCGTTTGACGTTCCGCCGGCTGGTCAGGTCGATGTTGCGACCATGTCGCCGGTCGTGCTTCGCGAGTCGGAGCAGGCCGTCAACGTCTTGGGAGAGGCGTTCGAGCTCGTCGTCGGTAAGACCAGCGGCGCGATCGAGTCGTTTACGGTTGACGGGAAACACCTCGTCTCGGGACCGCTGGTGCCGAACTTCTGGCGGGTGCCGACGGATAACGACGTGGGCAACCGGATGCCGGAGCGGCAGGGGGTCTGGAAACAGGCCGGTCCGAAACGGACGGTCAACCGCGTGACGGCCGAGCAGATCGAGCCGCAGGTGGTCCGCATCACGGTCGAGGGCGCGCTTCCGGCCGGGGACTCGGGTTACCGCTGCACGTACACGGTGTACGGCAGCGGTGATGTTGTGGTCGAGTGCGATATCAAGCCGGCCGACGGCCTGCCCGACCTTCCGCGGATGGGCATGCAGATGCGTGTGCCGGGTGAGTTCGACACGATGACCTGGTGCGGGCGCGGGCCGCACGAGACGTACTGGGATCGCAAGACCGGCGCCGCTGTCGGCGTGTACTCCGGGCCGGTGGCGGAGCAGGTTCACCCGTACGTTCGGCCGCAGGAGACCGGCAACAAGACGGACGTGCGGTGGGCGGCGCTGACCAATGACGACGGCGTCGGCCTGCTGGCGGTGGGCATGCCGCTGCTGAACGTGAGTGCATGGCCGTTCACCATGGAGGACCTGGAAGCGGCGGACCACCCCTACGAGTTGCCGCACCGCGACGCCGTCACGGTCAACCTCGACTATCAGCAGATGGGCGTGGGCGGTGACGACAGTTGGGGGGCCCGTCCGCATGCCGAGTGGACGCTGCCCGCGCGGGCGTACAGTTACCGTTTTCGGCTGACACCGATTCCCGGGAAGGGGGCATCCCTGTCGGAGCTGGGCAGGCGGTCGCTCCCCGAATCGATCACCAGAAGATGATGTACAGCGCGACGGTGGCCACGACGATCAGCGTTCCCAGCAGGTAGGATTTCGGGTGGACCGTCGTGTCCAGTCGCGAGGTGGGGTACTCGATCGGGCTGGTCCGCGGCCGGGCCAGTGTGATCAGAACCATGATGACGGCCAGCACCGCGAAGACCAGCCCCATGTGGTGCAGGAAGGCCCACCCGCTGAAGTTGTATAACACGCCGAGGACGCCTTCGGGAATGCGGACCACCGTCGAGCCGTCGGGTTGCTCGATCGCGCAGGCGCTGTCCATGATCCACTTGGGCACGCGGCAGATTGCGTAGAGGACCGGTCCCAGGAGCAGGGCGGTCCTGCCGGCGGCGGCCGGCGCCTTGCGGATGATCAGGCCCACCAGAAACGCGGCCACGATGCCGGGTGAGATGAAGCCCCAGATCTCCTGGATGTAGTTGAACACGCCTCGGAAGCCGCTGATCACCGGCGCCCACAGGCAGGCGATGATGACGATGGCCGCGGTGGCGACTCGGCCGATCCGCACCTGCTGCTTTGCGGTGGCGTCCTTTTTGACGTATCTGGTGTACAGGTCGATGGTGAAGATGGTGGACGCCGAGTTGAGCCCCGAGTTGAAGGAGCTCATGACCGCGCCGGCCAGAGCGGCCAGCATGACGCCCCGCAGCAACGGGGGCATGACCTGGGCGATCATGTGCGGGTAGGCCAGCTCGCCGGCCTTGTCCACGTTGCCGCCCGCCCTGGCCAGAACCGCGTCGCCGAAGAGTTGGAACGCCATGATGCCCGGCATGACGATGATGAAGGGGATGAGCAGCTTGAACACGCAGGCTAGGTAGATGCCTTTCTGGCCCTGGGCCAGGCTCCGGGCGGCCAGAGTGCGCTGGGTGATGAACTGATTGAGCCCCCAGTAGAAGAGGTTGGGAATCCAGAGGCCGCCGACGAACACGGCCAGCCAGGGGACGTCCGGGTCGTTCCAGGGCAGGACGACGTGGAGCTTGTCGGCGTTGGCCCGGGTGAACTCGCTCCAACCGCGCCAGAGGCTGCCGCCGGCGACGCCTCCGCCGTCGACGAGTGTTCCGCCTCCGGTCAGCTTCAAAGCCAGGTAGAGGACGATGCCCCCGCCCAGCAGCAGGGCGCCGCCCTGGATCAGATCGGACCAGACGACGGCCTTGAGCCCGCCGTAGATCGTGTAGGCGGCGGCGATGACGCCGATGCCCCATATGCCGCCGATGGTGGCCCACTTGACGGCCTGGTCCTGGTCCATGCCGTAGCGGTCGACCAGCATTTGCGGGAAGTCGAACACGCCGTTGAGGCCCTTGGCGCCGCTGTAGAGGACGGTGGCCAGAAAGACGATGACGTAGGCGACCATCAGGTAGGTGGCCATGATGGTGCGCGTGCCCTTGTCGTAGCGATACTCCAGGAACTCGGGCATGGTGTAAATGCCGACCTTGAGGAACTTGGGCAGCAGCCACCAGGCGACGATGACCAGGGTGATGGCGCTCATCCACTCGTAGGAGGCGATCGCCAGACCGACCCGCCCGAAGGCCGAACCGGCCATGCCCACGAAATGCTCGGTCGAGATGTTGGAGGCGATCAGGGAGAAGCCGATCAGCCACCAGCTCAGGGTTCGGCCGGCCAGGAAGTAGTCCTCGGAACTCTCCTCCCTGCGTGAGGCATAGAGCGACACGCCGACGACCAGGGCGACGAAGGCGACGAAAGTGGTGACGTCAAACGGTGTCAGCTCCACGTCGGGTCCTCCTTACTCCGGTCGCGCCGATCCATTGGCTGCGCGCGCGTCGAGGTCAATCTTGCGCCGAGCTGCCGATCTTGAGCAGAACCGCGCCGTGGCGCGGCAACAGCGTGGAGTACGTCCCGTCGAACCAGCCCAGGTCCCGGCGCAGCCAGAGATCGCGCACCGGCTGCGGCCCCTGAAGCCCCAGGTCACTCCAGCTCGCGGTCACGGTGTCCTCGCCTCGCCCGCGGTTGAAGAGGCCGACGGCGATGGTCCCGTCCGCCAGGGGCCTGGCCCAGACCTCACGCGTGTCCTCCACGGCCACACGGCGGGCCTGCTTGCCCAGCGGGTCCTGGTTGACCTCGAGCACCTCGGCGTTGGTCAGGATTGCGAGCGTGAAATCGTCGAGCTGCGAGAGATCGCAGCCGATCAGCAGCGGCGAGGCGAGCAGCGACCAGAGGGTCATGTGAGTGACCTGTTCGTTTTTGGTGAGCCGGCTGGCGTGCAGTTCGGGTCCCCAACCGACCTGGCCGACAACGAGCATGTCCGGATCGTTCCAGTGGCCGGGGGTGGCGTACACATCGAGCCCGGTCTGCCCGAAGCCGATTTGCGACATGTTGGACCAGGCGTCGTTGATGTCGCCGGTGGTGCGCCAGTAGTTGCCGCCGACGTCGGCTCCCCAGGCGGACACGTTGCCCATGCCGTACTGGCACAGGCTGTAGACGATGTCACGTCCACAATCGTCGAGGGCCGCTCGCATGACCTCGTAGGGTTTGCGGAGTTCCGGTTCGCTGTCGTCCGCGGCGATGTCGCCGTAGGAGCACCAGTCGTACTTGACCAGGTCGATGCCCCACTCGGCGTAGGTCTGCGCGTCGAGGGCTTCGTGCTCGTAGCTGCCCTCGTAGCCGGCACAGGTCTTCGGTCCCGGCGACGAGTAGATGCCGAGTTTGAGCCCCTTGCCGTGCACGTAGTCCGCCAGGGCCTTCATGTCGGGGAACTTCTCGTTGGTCCGGATTCGCCCGTCGGCGTCGCGCTCGCCCTCCCAGGCGTCGTCGATGTTGATGTACCGGTAGCCGTGGGCGGCCAGCCCGCTGTCGACCATCCAGTCCGCCGCGGCCCGCACCTTGGCATCATCGACCGAGGTTCCCCACACGTTCCACGAGTTCCAGCCCATCGGCGGGGTCAGGGCCAGCTTGTGTTCGCCGCCGACGATGGTCAGTGTGGACGCGGCCGTCCCCTGCCCGCCGGTGGCCGTCAGTTGCACCTCCGTCGTGCCGGCCGACGCGAGCGAGCCGGTGACGATTCCGGTATCCGGATCGAGCGTCAGTCCGTCGGGCAGGTTCTGTGCGGCGAATCGCAAAGGCCCGGCGCCGGTCGCCGGAATGCGGAAGAGGAACGGCGCCCCGGGCGTCGCACCGGTGATCCGCGGCGCGTGGATGGCCGGTTCCGGCGAGGTGTCCAGTGCGATCTGCGGGTCGGGGCCGGGCGGCGGGGCGACGGCCACCGGTTGCTCCGTTGCTCCAGGGGCCAGCCGGAGCATCGCTCCCGCCCAGTCGGCGTGGTCGTAGTTGATGTCATCGCCGCCGTCCTCGACCACGAGCGTCATCTGTCGGGCGCCGATCAGATCGACGCCGACGTTCACCGGCGGGTCGCCGCCTCGAAGGACGGGCGTGCGGTGGCGTTCCTGTCCGTCCACGAAGACGACAAAGACGACCGAGCCGACGCCGGCCGTCTCATCATCGACGCCCACGATCGCTCGGAACTGCCTGGCGGCGCCCTTGAGGTCGATGACCATCTCGCTGAAGGCGTGCGTGCCGATGCCGTGTTCGTAGACCAGGCCGCCGAGGGTCAACGGATTGTCATCCACCGATCGGCCGGCCTGCGGCTCGCCCCAGCCCTGGTCGATTCCCGCGAGGTCCAGCGCCTCGATCCAGATGCTGTTGGGCGGCAACTGGAGCCGGGCTCGCGGGCGCTGCACGGTCTGCCCTCGGGAAGGCGCAAGCACTGCGCATCCGCTGCCGATCAGTCCGGTGGCCAGCAGCGCCAGCGCGAAGGCGATGGCGGGGTTCGCCCGCCGTGACGTTCGCAGTGCGTAATTGAACGTCCTTTCCCGCACCTGAACGGCCAAGTCAGTCTTGTTCATGGGTCGTCTCTCGGTTTTCGGGTCCGTCGGCATACGAGAGCACGGCGCTGACGAGGGCCCGAACGTCCCCGGTCCCCGTCGGCGGTTATGCTCCCACGATGCCGAGCGGAGCGTTGGTCTTCCATCGACCGCGGGTGAAGTCGGGCACGTCCACCGAGCGGCTGCGATTCGCGACTGACCGCTCGGTCAGCTCCGAGATGGCGCTCCAGGCGGCCGCGTCGTACACGTCCATGTCCATCGGCGATCCTTCGCGCAGGCACTGCACCAGCCGGTAGTCCTCGATGAAGTCCATGCTGCCGTGTATGGCGTGCTCGCCTTTGCCGGCCAGGGTCTTCCACAGCGGGTGCTCGTACTCGTCGAGGTAGCCGTCGATGGGCTCCCACTGATGGGCGGGGCTCTTGCCCTCGATGTGAATCCGATCCGGGTAGCCCGAGAAGATGCCCTTGGTGCCCTGCACGAGGTTGATGCGGCTGTACGGCCGGGGCGAGTTGCAGTCGTGGACCAGGTAGATGGTGCGCCCGTTGACCGTGCGGATCAGCGTCGCGTTGACGTCACCCAGGGCGTATTTCTGCGTGGCCCGCGGGGCGTCGGCGCCGAAGTGCTCCGCGGCGTAGAGGCCGAGCCCTCTGGCGTTGCTGCTCATGGACACCAGATAGTCGAACCGATCGCCGCGGTTGACGTTCATGCACTGGGCGACCGGGCCGAGGCCGTGCGTCGGGTAGAGGTTGCCGTCGCGCCGGATGGAGTGGTCCAGCCGCCAGAGCCCTTCGCCCTCGTTCGAGAACTTGATGGCCCGCAGGTCGTGCAGGTAGCCGCACTCGCCGTGCAGCACCTCGCCCAGCACGCCCTTGCGGACCATGTTGAGCACCATCATCTCGCTGCGGCTGTAGCAGCAGTTCTCCATCATGACGCAATGCTTGTCGAGCTTCTCGGCCGTCTCGACCAGTTGCCAGCACTCGTCGAGGGTGACGGCCGCGGGGACCTCGGTGGCCGCGTGTTTGCCGGCGTGCATGGCCGCGAGGCAGACCGGGACGTGCCATCGCCAGGGTGTGGCCGTGAAGACCAGGTCCAGGTCCTCCTGCTGGCACATGCGTTTGAAGTCGGTGTCGCCTTTGGAATAGCCCGTGGGTTTAGGTTGACCGGCCTGTTGGACCCAACTCTGAATGCGGGCCACTTTGTCGTCGACGATGTCGCAGACGGCCCGGATTTCCACACCTTCGATCTCGAGGAAGTTCCTGACGTGGGCCGAGCCCATGGAGCCGACGCCGACGAACCCGATGCGAACACGGTCGATCGGCAGTGCGGCGAGGGGTCCGGCCGGTGCCGGCCCGATCCTGCGCCCGGCGGTCGCACAGCCGACCAGCCTGGTGCCAGCGAGTGCGACGCCGACACCGGCCAGCGTGCCCGCCTTCAGGAAATCTCTTCGACTGGGTTCGCGACGGGGGTGTTCGGGTGTGCCTGGATCGCTCATCTTGTCCTCCCTTCAACGACGGTTGTGCGCCGCCATGTATCGTGTGAACGTAGCGGGCAGTATACTGGCACGGAATTGCATCGTCGAAAGTGCGTTGCACGGAGGGCGCGCCCGCGCAGGCATGGCAGCGGATACGACAAAGCCCACTCTGGTGATCCTGGCCGCCGGCCTGGGACGACGATACGGCGGGCTCAAACAACTGGTGCCGGTGGGTCCGGGCGGCGCGACGATGATCGAGTACGCGGTGTACGACGCCCGCCAGGCAGGTTTCGGACGGGTCGTGCTCGTCGTTCATCCGGAAAGCGAGGTCGGGCTGCGAGCTTCACTGGGCCGGCGGCTCGAAAAGCACGTTTCGGTAACGTATGCCCTGCAACGTCCGGATGACCTGCCGGACGGGGTCGCGCTGTCGTCGGACCGGGCGAAGCCCTGGGGAACCGGGCATGCGGTGCTGGCTGCGCGCGATGTCGTTCACGGTCCGTTTGCGGTGGTGAACGCGGACGATTTTTACGGGGCCGACGCGTACGCCGCGTTGGGCGGCTTTCTGCGACAGAAGCCGGCACTAGGCGTGCCGACTTATGCCATGGTTGCCTATGCCCTGGGCGAAACGCTGGCCGACACCGGGGCCGTGGCGCGGGCCATCTGCCGAGTTGCGCCGGACGGCCGGCTGCAGGAGATCGAGGAGGTCTTCGGAATCGAGAAGCACGGCCCGGACGGGCGGTTTGTGGACGAAGGAGGCGAAACGCGTTTTGTCGGCGGTGACACGCCGGTGTCCATGAACATGTGGGGATTCACGCCGGCCGTGTTCGACCAGTTGGCCGACGGGTTCCGGGGTTTCCTGCGGAAACCCCGGCGGTCGAGCGAGGCCGAGTTTCTCATTCCGACCGTTGTCAACGATCTGATCCGCGCGGGGACCGCCCGGGTGACGGTCCTGCCGGGCGGCGGGCCCTGGTGCGGGATGACCAATCCGCAGGATAAGGAGCGGGTCACCGGACTGATCCGCGAATGGGTGGCCCAGGGGAGGTATCCAGAGAAGCTGTGGGATTGACCGGCCGTGCTGCTATCGAAGCGGTTGTGGGGCACTTCGCCCTCAGCGGAGAACTCCTGGCGGTCGAGCCGTGTGAAGGGGGGCACATCAACGAGTCGCACCTGCTGACCTGTCGGCGGTCCGGCGGGACCGTGCGTCTGCTTCTGCAACGAATTAACGACGCGGTCTTCTCCTCGCCGTCACTGGTCATGGAGAACATTGAACGAGTCACGGCCCATCTTGCCCAACGCCTGCACGCGCAGGGCGCGGCCGACGTCGATCGACGGGTTCTGACGCTCGTGCCGACGGACGAGGGGCGGCCGTTCCATTGCGACGACGCGGGATCGTGCTGGCGGATATACCGGTTTATCGAAGGCACGCATGCCCGGCAGATCGTCGAAACTCCCGGGCAGGCTGAAGCGGCCGCTCGGGCGTTCGGTGCGTTTCAACGCCTGCTGGCCGATTTTCCCGGCCCGCGGCTGCACGAGACGATCCCCGGTTTTCACGATACGCCGAAGCGATTCGCGGCGTTGGAGCGTGCGGTCGAAACCGACCGGTTGAATCGTGCCGCCGAGGCCTCGGCCGAGATCGAGTTCGCTTTCAGCCGGCGGTCGATGGCGAGCGCGCTGCTGGATCTTCAGGGGTCCGGCGAGATTCCCGAGCGCGTAGTGCACAACGACGCCAAGGTCAGCAACGTACTGCTGGACGATTCGAGCGGTGAAGCGCTGTGCGTGACGGACCTGGACACGGTCATGCCCGGGACGGTGCTCTACGACTTCGGCGATATGGTCCGCTCTATGACGAGCGGAGCGGCTGAAGACGAGCCGAATCCGTCCGGGGTCGCGCTGCGCATGCCGCTGTTCGAGGCGCTGGTGCGCGGCTATCTCGATGCGGCCGGTCCGTTCCTCACCGCGGCGGAGCGGCGGCATCTGGTGCCAGCCGGCAAGTTGATCACGCTCGAACAGGGCGTGCGGTTTCTGACGGACTTCCTCGATGGTGATACCTATTACAAGACGAATCGTCCCGGGCACAATCTCGACCGCTGCCGGACACAGTTAAAATTGGTCGAGTCGATCGTCCGCCGGGAAGCGCGGATGAGGGAATTCATCGAACGGTACTGATCCCGCTCTGTTGTTGAGGGGCATACTGTCTGCTGGAGTTGAGGAGGCGCGAGTAATGAACCGAGGTTTTCACGAAGCCCGCGTGGTGCGTCGAATAGTCACCTTGTCGCTGTGGGCTCTAATGTCGGTCAGCGCGGGCTGTGCCGGGCCCTGGTCTGCTGACGTCGGGCTGGCCCTGTCCAAAGCCGGCAAGAACCGGCCGGAGCTGGAGCGCGTGATCGAGCACTATCGCCGCAAGGGCGACCCGCAGAAGCTCGAGGCGGCCGAGTTCCTGATCTCGAACATGCCCGGCCACGGCTACACGGTCACCGCACTGTACGATGCCGAGAAGAACGAGATCGAGTTCGACGCTCTGGATTACGACAGTTTCGCGCAGGCCCGGGACGCGCTGGAGGCCCTGGAAGAAGAGCACGGCGAGCTGGATTTCAAGCGCAAACGGTTTGACGAAGACCTGGAGACGATCACGGCGGACGACCTGATCGAGAACATCGACCTCGCCTTCCGAGCCTGGCGCGAGAAGCCCTGGGCGCAGAACCTGTCGTTCGAGGCCTTCTGCCAGTACATCCTTCCCTACCGGGGCAGCAACGAGCCGGTGAACTCGACCCGCCTCAGCTGTATGAACCGGTACGCCGACCTGCCGGCCAGGCTGGAGAACCCGCAGGATTCGCAGGAGGCGGCCGAGTTGATCCAACGCGACGTCGGCGAGTGGGTGCGCTTCAGCGATCTGTACTACCTGCACCCGACCGATCAGAGCTTCGACCAGATGAACGAGCGCCGGCTGGGCCGCTGCGAGGACATCACCAACATGATGATGTACGCCATGCGGGCCAACGCCATCGCCTCGGCGTCCGACTACACGCCGTTCTGGGCCGACCGCGACAACAACCACGCCTGGCAGGTGATCCTCGACGCCGAGGGTCGGGGCAAGGCCGGGCTTTCCAACCGGGCCGCGAAAATCTACCGGAAGACCTACGCCGTCCAGAAGGACAGCCTGGGCTATCAGAAGAAGGACGACGAGAAGGTCCCGCGATGGCTGGCGGGGCGGAACTACATGGATGTGACCTCGCAGTACATGGAGACCACCGACGCCACCGTTCGGCTCACCGCGGCGAAGCCGAAGGGGGCGCGATTCGCCTACATCTGCGTCTTCAACGGCGGCGATTGGCAGGCCATCCACTGGGGCGAGCTCGAGGGTGACCGGGTCACCTTCACCGACATGGGGCGCAACATCGCGTATCTTCCGGCCTACTACGAGAAGGAGGAACTCGTCCCGGCCGGCCCGCCGTTCATCCTGACCAGCGAGGGTGACATCGACACGCTCGACGGGCACGAGGGCTCGCCGCTGACGATCGAGCTGACCGCCACCACGCCGGAAACCCCCGACGCCGACACGCGCATCGATCGGCCGATGATCGTGGTGAAGCCGGGCGTGACGTACGAGCTGTTCGTGTGGAACCTCGGCTGGCAATCGCTGGGCAAGCAGGCGGCCGGTGAGCAGCCGGTGTCGTTCGAGTCGGTGCCGGGCGGGCGGTTGCTGTGGCTGGTCGAGGAGGATTCCCGCCGGCTGGAGCGGATCTTCACCATCGAGGACGGCAAGCAGGTCTGGTGGTGAGTCCGAGTTCGAGATGTCGGGTCACTCCATGGCCGCCCGGATTGCACGAGCGAGAGTTCTCGCTCGGCACCTCGGTCAGTCGCCTCGTCGGCAGAGCGCCCCCTCGGGAATCGGCTTGCGGGCGATGCCCGGGCCTGAGTACTCGACCTGCAAATGCTGCGCCCCGCCGGCCTCGAACGCCGCGATCGTGATCGGGTGCGTGCCGGCCTCCAGGATGATCTGGCCTCGCTGCTCGCACGTGCTGTGCAGGCCGTCGTGATCCACCACCAGGTCATCGCCGATCCACAGCCGGCTGCCGTCGTCCGAGGTGAGGTAGAACGCGTAGACGCCGTTGGCCGGCACGCGGATGTACCCGGTGAAGCGCACGGCGAAGCCGTCGTCCCGCTTGCGAACCGCAAGGTCGGCCGTCGCCGCGGCGCCGGACGCTACGGGAGTGAGCCGGTCGAAGTCGGGCAGGCGTTGCCAGTCCCCCTCGTAGTACTCGTAGGCCAACCCGGGCGCGAGCCCCGCGACTTTCACCGGTTCGCGCGGCTGCTGCTTGACGAAGCGGTACTCCATCGTCTCGGTCGAGCGATCGTCATCCAGGAAGGTCCGCACCTTGACGACGGTTGATTCGGTGAGCTGAAGCGGGCTGGTGTACCTGGTGGACTGTTCGGACGGCTCGCTGCCATCGAGCGTGTAGCGGATTTCGCCCCGGCCGAGCGGGTTCTCCATCGCGACCTCGGCCGATTCGCTGAAGACCGTGTTTGCTGAGACACATCGCGGTGGTTCGAGGTAGTAGGTCACGCCGAGCGC
>DATKXO010000173.1:0-16537 GCA_035528995.1 Phycisphaerae bacterium
GGCCCCCGCCCGCGTGCGGCATCCGGGCGGGCGCCGGCGCCTTGTGCGATTGGCGCTGGCCCTGAGCGCGGTGGCGCCGGCCGTCGGCTGCCGCAGCCAGGCGACTCGCCGGGCGGACGTGCAGGCGATTCAACTGACCGACATGGGCGGCTACCTCGAATTCGTCGCCCGACAGCGGGAGCGCGACCAGAAGTCCAAGGTCGGCGCGGGCGACACCCGGGCGAAGGAGACCATCCTCGAGGAGAGCGTCAGGCTGGAGATCGACGGCTACACCTATCACCCCAACTTCCTGGAGTTCAGTCTCGGCGGGCTGTTCGGGCTGCTGCAACAGAGCTTCGAGGAGGACTTCTCCGGCCGCGACCGGTCCAGCAGCGATGACGGGACCATCATCGAATTCGACCTGGACGGGCACTTCTTCAAGAAGAAGGAGTACCCCGGCTCGGTGTTCGCCCGCCGCTACCGCGCCCTGGAGGCTCGGCCGTTCCAGCCCAGCATCGAGACGACCACCACCAATTACGGCGTGTTGTGGCAGTACGTCAGCGAGAGGATGCCCACCAGCTTTCAATTCAGCCACAACGACGTCCGGCTGGAGCCGTTGAGCAAAGAGGAGGAGGACGGCCGGCAGACGGACACCCAGTTCCGCTTCGAGACGGGCTACCGGTTCAGCGATCACAACGCCCTGTCCTTCGTGTACAACCGCCAGTCGGTGGAACAGGAGCCCTTCAAGCTGGACTACGACCTGGACGAAATGACGCTCTCCCATCGCTTGGACTTCGGCGAAGGGCACAGACACCGCCTGGATTCGGAGTTCAACCTCTACGACCAGCGCGGCACGTTCGACATCGAGCGCTGGCGATGGCGTGAGATCCTGCGGCTGCAGCACACCGAGAACCTGCGGACCTGGTACCAGCTCGAGGTGCTCGACCGCACGCAGGGCAGCCTCTCGGGCGTGCCGCCGATCCAGGAGCGATCCTACCTGCTCAGCGGCGCGCTCGAGCATCAGCTCTACGAAAGCCTGCTGACCCAGCTCACCGGGTTCGTCCAGAAGCAGGAGTTCGAGGCGGGCGCCGACATCGATCGCATGGGCGCCCAGGCCAGCTTCGATTACCGCAAGAAGAACCCCTGGGGCGAGCTGGTGGCCGACTACCGGGCCCGCCTGCAGCGCGAGGAGCGCAGCGGCGGCGACGTGCTGGCCGAGGTGATCGACGAGCGCCGCACTTTCCGCGACCCGCAGCCTGTCGTGCTGACCAATCCGCGCATCTCGACCTCGTCGATTTTCATCACGGCCGAGGACTCGTTCACCGCGTACCAGATCGGCCGCGACTACACGGTGCGTCGCATCGGCGACGAGATCGAAATCGAACGCGTGCCCACCGGGTTCATCGAGGACGGCGAGACGGTGCTCATCGACTACACGTTCAATCTGGGCGGCGATTTCACGCTGGAGACCGTGGCCCAGGATTTCGGCATCCGGCAGAACTTCGATTTCGGGCTCTCGCCGTACTACCGGCTGCGGTGGCAGGACCAGACCATCTCTCCGCAGGAGGCCACCGGCGCGGTGGCCGACGACATCACGGCCAACATCCTCGGCGTCGAGTTCCGGAGATGGTCGCTGAGGCTGGTGGCCGAGTACGAGGACCACGACTCGACCATCAATCCGTTCCAGGCGATCCGGCTGACCGCCGACTACACCCACCGCTTCGACTTCGGCGCCACCGGGATCGTCAAGGCCCGCTGGTCGGACTTCAACTACGACCCGCCCAACGAACGTGAGACCCGCTTCTTCACGGTCGAAGGCCGCTATCGCCACCCGATCACCAGCCACCTGACCGTAGAAGGTGTGGCTCTCTATCGCGAAGAACAGGACTCGCTGAGCGGCGATGACCAGGGCATCGACGTGGACCTTTCACTGGAATGGCTCGTCCGTCAGACGGAAGTCCGGGTGACCTACGAATTCGGAGCGTTCGAGGATGACTTCTCGGAAAACGACTACTCGGCGTTGTACGTGCAGGTGCGGCGGAGCTTCTAGTGCCGCCTGCCACTGGGGCGGTCCATTCGCTACCAGGCCCGTGGCGTTCCTGCTGCTGCTCTGCACGGCAGGTGGTTGCAGCCTGCAGCCGGGGCCGATCTTCGACCGCCAGTACCCGGACCTGGTCTGGCCCCCGCGGCCGGCGGAATCACGGATTCGCTACGTCGGCCAGATCAGCACCGCGGACGATCTCAAAGCACCGCCCAACGTACTGGAGGCCATGGGAGCCCTGCTTGCGGGAAAGGAGAAGCCCGCCCGCCTCTACGGCCCACGGTCCGTCATCGTGACCCACGCCGGGCGGCGCGTGTGGGTGGCCGACCCGGGCGGGCGCCGGGTTCACCTGCTGGACCTGGAGGAGCGCCGACACCTCGAGATCACCCGGGCCGGCGATGCTCCGCTGCTGACACCCGTGGACCTGTGCACCGGCCCCGATGATTCGATCTACGTGTGTGACTCGGAAGCCGTGGGCATCCATCGCTTCAGCGCTGTCACCGGGGTGTTCATCGGGTCGATGCGACTGCCGGAAGACGTACAGCGCCCGGTCGGGTTGCACTATGACGTCGATCAACAGGAACTCTTCGTCGTTGACGTGGCCGAACACAACATCAAGGTCCTGGCTCCGGACGGAAGAGTGCTCCGGATCATCGGGCGCCGCGGGGAGCGGCAGGGCGAATTCAACTTTCCTTGCGACATCGCCGGCGACGGCGACACGATCTGGGTGGTCGATGCCGGCAACAACCGCGTACAGGGCCTGACGCGAGAAGGCGCGCCGGTCCAGACGATCGGCAGCGTGGGAGACTCACCCGGTGACCTGGCCCTGCCCAAGAGCATCGCGCTGGACAGCGAGGGGCACCTGTACGTCGTGGACGCCCGCTTCGAGAACGTGCAGATCTTCGATCGGTCCGGCCGGTTGCTGCTGTTCTTTGGCGAGGAGGGCGCGGGGCCCGGTGAGTTCTGGCTGCCGGCCGGTATCTTCATCGAACCGGGCGATCGAATCTGGATTTGCGATTCGTACAATGGACGGCTGCAGGTGTTCGAGTTTGTGAAGGGCATCCACGACCAGGAAGCGGGCCCGCTGGACAACGACCAGAGCCCTGACACAGCTTCACCTTCGTCAACGCCCGGTCAGCCGGAAGAGGTGACCCCATGATGCTCCACGGTAGCAGGCAGATTCATCTGGCCGTCTGCGCTTTGGCCGTCTGTTGGACTTCGGCGGCCTGGGCGCAGCAGCGCGTTTCGCAGACCGTGCACAACCTGTCGGCCGCCGGCCCGGGGCGCGTGCGGGCGCCGTCGGAGAGCCAGGTCTGCGTCTTCTGTCACGCTCCGCACAGCACCCAGGGCGTGCGCCCGCTGTGGAACCGCGAGCTACCGGCGACCACCTACAGGATTTACGAGTCGTCCACTCTGGATGCCAAGCCCGGGCAGCCCACCGGGGCCAGCAAGCTGTGTCTGAGTTGCCACGACGGGACGATCGCCCTGGGCAGCGTACTCAGCCGGCAGGATCGAATCCGCATGGTCGGCAGCGACTACATCCCGGCGGGACTGACCAACCTGGGCACGGACCTCTCGGACGATCACCCCATCAGCTTCCACTACACCGGCGGTCTGGCGGCCTCGGACCGTCAGCTGGCCAGTCCCCTGGGCCTGCGTTCCGAGGTCAAGCTCGACGCGGGCGGAGAGCTGCAGTGCACCTCCTGCCACGATCCGCACGACAACAGCAACGGCAAGTTCATGGTCATGCCCAACGAGTACGGCGCCCTGTGCACCACGTGCCACATCATGGACGGCTGGAGCGCCGGCGCCCACCGGACGGCCAGCGCGGCCGTCACCGGTGCCCGGACCGGCGACTGGCCCTACACGACGGTGGCCGAAAACGCCTGTCGAAGCTGTCACCGTCCCCACACCGCCGGCGGGCCCGAGCGGCTGCTGATCTTCGAGGCCGAGGAGGACAACTGCCTGTGCTGCCACGACGGCCAGGTGGCCCGCACGAACCTCCTCGCTGAAATCGACAAGCTCAGCGCCCACGATCCGCGCCGTTATCTCGGCGAGCACGATCCAATCGAAGCCCCGTCCCGCGGTCAGGCCCACGTCGAGTGCGCCGACTGCCACAACCCGCACGCGGCCGCGCCCGAGACCCGCGGCGCCGCATCGCCCACGATCGGCGCGACGCTCTCAAAAGTGCGCGGCCTGAACACCGGCGGCGGGCTGATCGCCGAAGCACGCTTCGAGTACGAGGTCTGTTTCCGCTGTCACGCCGACGTGCCCGTGCAACTGCGCGGCGGGGTCTTCCGCCAGGCCCAGGAGGCCAACCTGCGCTTGAAGTTCAACCCGTCCAACCCCAGCTTTCATCCGGTGGTGGTCTCTTCACCGAGTCGAGACACGGTGAGCCTGGCGCCCGGCCTGACCGTCGGCACCCTGATTCGCTGCACGGACTGCCACAACAATGACGCCGGCCCCGGCGCCGGCGGCAGCGGCCCGGACGGACCGCACGGATCGAACTACGACTCCCTGCTCGAACGCAACTACACCGTACGGGACGACACGGTCGAATCCGAGTTCGAGTATGCCCTGTGCTACAAGTGTCACCAGCGGACCAGCATCCTGTCGGACCGGAGCTTCGCATCGCACCGGCTGCATATCGTCGACGAGCGAACACCGTGCTCGGCCTGCCACGATCCCCACGGGATCAGCCCGACGCAGGGTTTCGGCTCGGACCATACGCACCTGATGAACTTCGACACGCAGATCGTCAGGCCGCTCCCCGAGACGCGCCGGCTGGAGTTCCGCGACTTGGGCACCTTCTCCGGCAGTTGCACGCTGGTGTGCCACGGCTCGGAGCATCGGGACCGGACGTACGGCCTGGCGGCCCCGCAGGCCATTCCCATCCGCACGCGACGGTGACGGTGCCCCCGCGGAGCGCGGACCCACGTTCCGGCGGTCCACCGTTGCGGAATCGGGCTTGCCGGACTCAGAAACGCTCGCGGTTGGCCTTCTCTTTTTTGAGAATACAATCTCCCCATGCTCGGGAATAACGGCATGCGGAGCCTCGGAAGCGTCTCTCTATGGGACCCAACCGTCGGCTTCGCTTTATTGTATCCGCCAGGCCTGCTTGGTATGCGTCTTGCTCACCCGCTAAGCAGTCGGGGTTCCTGGGCCGGTCCCCGAAGAGGAAGGTCATGAGTCGCTCACCTTCGGTTCTACGGGCGGTCGGATCGCTGTGGTTTGCGGCCGTCCTGTTGGTGTTGTGGCTTGTGGCCATGGCCTGTGCCACGGTCGTCGAATCGAGCCATGACACCGAACGAGCGCTGACGCAGTTCTACCAGTCCTGGTGGTTCGAGTCGCTCCTGGCGCTTCTGGCGGTCAACGTGCTGTCGGCCGTGCTGCTGCGGTCTCCCTTCGGCAAAAGGCAGATCGGATTCGCCCTGACGCACATCGGCATCCTGGTCACACTGGGTGGTGCAGTGGTGACCAAGCAATGGGCGGTCAATGGACAGGTGGGCCTGGCCGAGCAGCAAAGCGCCGGCTCCTTTCGCACAGACCGAAGCGCGCTGACCGTGATGAATCGGCGCGACCTGACCCGCGCCGATATGGACCTGGATGCCCCGGGCTTTGACCGCCTGGAGACGCTGGATCGACCCGAGGCCCCGGCACTGACCAGCGGGGATCTGCGGGTCGAGGTCCAGCGGTACATCCCGGACGGGCGCTTCGTGCAGCAGGTCACCGACGACGGCCCGGGCCCGCGGCCGGCGGTCGAGGTCGCCCTGTCTGCCGACGGAATGCAGACGCCGAAGTGGCTCTTTGCCGACGACACCGCGGAGGTCGGAGCGATCGCCACAACGTACCGGGTCGTCACAAACGCCGCGGAGCTGGCCGAGTTGCTGAACCCACCGCCCCAGAAGCAGGGACCACAGCGGGCGATGATCCGCGTCGAGCATCAAGACTCGACGTTCGAGTTTGGGATCGAGGACTGCAGCGAAGACGCCGTCCCATTGGGTGATACGGGATACGCCGTCCGCGTCCTGCGTTATTTGCCGCACGCCACAGTGGGGCCGGACAACACCGTGATCAACGCTTCGGAGCGCCCGGTGAATCCGGCGGTCGAGGTGGAGTTGACCAGCCCGGCCGGGCGCGAGACGCGCCTGGCCTTCGCCCGATTCCCCGACTTCCGCTCGATGCACGGCGACGCGCAGATCGAAGGGCTGGAGGTCACCTTCATCGCACCGCAAGACACGTCCCCCAAAACGCCGCTGCAGATCATCGGCGCCCCGGACGGCAGGCTGTTTGCCCGGTTCGACGCCAAAGATCGCGATGCCGTGGTGCGGTCGGTGTCGGTCGGCAGGCCCACGGAGACACCCTGGCCCGGAACGAAGTTGACGGTGCTGCGGCAGTTCAACAACGCCCGGGCCGACTGGACCATGGAGCCGATAGAACCCCCTCGGAAGGGACGAACCCCGGCACTGCTGCTGGGACTCTCGACGCCCGAGCACTCCAGCAGCATGTGGGTGCTGAAGTACCGGGCCAGATCGGTGGACGTGGACGGCGTGCCCTACGAAATCCTGTACGGCGACGAGACGCTCCCCCTGGGTTTCACCCTGGCGTTGAACCGGTTCCACATCGGGCAGTACCCGGGCACCTCTCGTCCGCGATCCTTCGAGAGCCACGTGACCATCACCGATCCGAACACCGGCCGTCAGCTCAACCGAGTGATCGGCATGAACAACCCCGCCAAGTACGCCGGCTACAGCCTGTTCCAATCGAGGTACGACCTGGCCGGCGGGCAGAGGGTGAGCTACCTCA
Source organism: Phycisphaerae bacterium (assembly GCA_035528995.1). Taxonomy (GTDB): domain Bacteria; phylum Planctomycetota; class Phycisphaerae; order UBA1845; family UBA1845; genus DATKXO01. The sequence goes on from DATKXO010000173.1 coordinate 6,827, forward strand.
GCGTCGCCCGGGACCCGGGCCTGCCGATCGTTTTCGCCGGTTACATCGCCACATTGGCAGGCATGGTGGTGGTCCTGGTCACGCGCATGGTGGATCGCCGACGGACCGTTCGATCGACACCGGCGGAGTTGCAGACCACGGCGGTCTCCTCCGACCGAGACCTGGAGCGCAGTACGCCGGCCGACCTCGAAGCCGTACCAAGAGTCGAGCAACCCGGCCTGGGGCTGTGCTTGAGATGGAGCCGGTGAAAACGGGCCGTGGCGCGCTGGCATCAACTGCCCGCGCCGCGCCCCACCGTTTCTCCGGGGTAGACCAGCGTCTTGAGCCGAGAGTCTCGCTTTCATGAAGCTGTGCTGCCCCGGTGATGGACAACCAAGTGGAATCCGCTGACGGCCTCGCGCAGGCCGCACGGCCAAAGCTCTACATCCAGGGCGGGATAACTGCCATGAAGCGCCGCGTCATCGTCTGCCTGATCCTCTTGTTGGCCCTGTACGTCTTGGGCAACGCGATCGCCATGCTCTCGCTTCACCGCAGCAACGACGAGCTGCGCCGGCTGGCCGAGAGCCACCGCATCCAGGTCATGCGGGCCAACCTGGCCTCGAGCGGGGTTCGGATCGAGACGGATCTACTGGCCTATCGGGTGGGAAACCCGAACGCCGACCTGAAGCGGAGGGACAGTCTGGGCCGGTTCGAGGACGCCTTGAATCAATGCGGCTCGTGTCATCATTCCCCACCGGTGCAGGACCAACTGGACGAGGTGCGCGGGACGTTCGATTCCTACGTCGTGGCCCTGGACGGGCTGATTGCCTGCGAGAACGGCGATGAGGAGTGCTGGCACGAGCGTGAGGCGAACTTGATTGTGGACCACCTGAATCGCCAGGCCACCGCGATGGCCGATCAGGCCGCCTACCACGTTGCCGTCCGCAGTGACGACGCGGCGGCAAGCGTGCGCATGGCCTGGCTGATCCTCTGGGGGACGCTGGTGGCCGCCCTGGCCGTGGGCGGCGTTGTGGCCTTCCATCTGGCACGCAAGGTGACCGGTCCGATTGGGGCCCTGCTCGAGGGAGTCGATCGCATCCGCCAGGGGGACGACACCCACCGATTCGCCATCGACGCGGACCAGGAATTCCAGGCGCTGGCCGACGCGTTCAACGACGCTTACGAAGACCTCAAGAAGGCTCAGGAGAGCGTTCTTCAGGCGGAGAAGATGGCCGCCGTGGGCAAGCTGGCTGCCGGAGTGGCCCACGAGGTGGGGAATCCGCTGGCCAGCATTTCCTCCGTCGCCCAGATGATGCGCCGCAGAGGCCAGTCCCCCGAGCAGTCCAAGCGCATCGACCTGATCATGGAGCACATCGGGCGGATCAACCGGATTGTGCGCGAGCTGCTCACTTTCTCACGACCGCCGGCCCGGGAGAACCTCAGCCGCATCGAGGTCGCCGACCTGCTCGACCGGGCCGTCACTCTGCTGGGATACGACAAACGAGCCAGGAGCATCGAGATCACCCGTCACTGCGATCCCGGGCTGGGCCCGGTCTGGGCAGACACCGACAGGCTGCTCCTGGTCTTCACCAATATCATCATGAATGCGTTTGACGCGCTCGATGCTCAGCCCGACGGATCACCCAAGCTCGGAATCACCGTTGTCCAGGAGGAGGCCGAAGTGGTGGTGCGGTTCGAGGACAACGGTCCGGGCATCGCGCCTGAGGCGCTGCCCTCGGTGTTCGAGCCCTTTTACACGACCAAGGATCCCGGAGCGGGCACCGGGCTGGGGCTTTGGGTGTGTTACCAGGTGGTGGAGAAACACGGCGGCACCATCCACATGACCAGCGACCTCGGAAATGGGACCGTGGTCACCGTCCGCCTGCCATCCGAACCGGCGCAGGCGCTACGCAGCGGCGGCGGCGTTCCTGGCGATACCGGGCAAGCGCCTGGCAGCCTCCCGGCTCACCAGTCGAACTGACCGCGCCCGCGGCGAAGTCCCCGACTGCGGGCGCGAGGGCGCTGCAGCCGATGGCCTGGGCAGACGCGGTCGCCCAAGTCTGCGATGACCTCAATCAGACCGAGATGCGGTCAGCCTGGTGCGTTAAACAGGTTCGCCGGTCCTGACTAACCGCACGGATAGCAGGACCGGCGTGATACGATAACGCATCCCGATAGCGGAGGCGCCCATGAAGCCCGGACTCAGCGGCTTCGGCGGGTTACGGAGCCCGCGATTCGAAGCCCCGGATCGTCCGGGCGGTCTCGCGGCACGCGGCTCGCGAACCGCCCGTCGATCCTGACGCTTATCTGTTCGGCCGGGCTACAGTCGCCCGGGCCTTGGCGCCCTTAAAGGTCGCCCCCCATGGGCTCCTGGCTGCCGTCGTTAATCGGGTCCGGCAGGGAGCCCGACTGCCCCGGGCGGTTGGAGCCCTGAGTCTCAATCCGCATGTACATTGCCTGCACCGTCACGTCCTGGTCGAGAGTCAATTGCAGAGTCGTCTGGCCTCTTCGCCGGGAGATGCCGTCGACTCGCCAGGCGCGGAAGGCGAGGCCGTCGTAAAACGCATCGGCCGTGAGGGTCACAACGCTGCCCTCCGGGTAACTTCGCAGGAAATTGCAGAACCCGTCGTCATCCAAGGTGTCATCCGGCGGGACTAACTGAACCCACGTCCCCACCACGTTGGACGAAACCGCAAGTTGACCGGGCGACGCGCCGGGCTGGACGAGCCTGATGCAGTCACGGGCGTAGATCTGACGCCCGTCGACCAGGTCGGCCGTCAGCTCGAACGTGATCAGGGCGCCCATGGAGCCGTCCAGCAGCCCCGCGTCCACCAGGTCGTCCGTGCGGAACTTCATCTCCAGGTCGTCGATCCCATCAGAGCTGTGGTCGGGGGCGCAGGCGCAGCCGTCGCACTCCACCGGCTCGAGGTACGGGCTGGTCAGATCCTTGAAGCGGAAGCCGGACGGCGAACCCGGGCTCGGAACGGCGTAGTTCCCATCGGGGTCATCACAAACACGCAGCTTCACGCTCTCCAGGACGACGTCGTGAACGTCCAGTTCACTGCCGGCCACACCCTCGCCGCCGACCAACACCATCTTCACCACACCGTGGCCGTTCGGGTTGACCGGTGCCGGGCAAGCGCCCTGCTTGATGATGAGCGTCTGCGGGCAGGCGACCACGTCTTCCTCACAGTCGTCCGGGATGCCGTTGTCGTTGCAGTCCAGGTCGCACTCGTCCGGCACGCCGTTCTCGTTGCAGTCGTTATTGGCGGAACCCAGCAGGGCGAAGGACAAGCGGGACAGATCGGCGCCGCCGTCGCAGGTTTCAGAGGGCCAGCCCCACCAGTCGCCCCAGTAGACCGAGCAATCGCTGTCGTCGCTGCCGGCGGTCGCCCAGAATCCGGCGCCCCCGGTCTCCGGGAAGGTCAGATGCATGGCGTAGTCGCCTTCGCTCAGCGACCAGTCCGTCCCGCTGGCCACGAAACGCAGCAGATCGTAGTAGGCGAGATTCTGACCGGTGTCGAAGATCTCCAGCGTGCCGTCCTCGAGCGAGTAGGTCTGCTCGAACACCGGCGTCGCTTGCCAGAAAGGTTCCAGGTTCATCAGGCCGTCGTAGTTCTCGTAAATCCGCACCTGCATCACGGGCAGATTGCCGGAATCCACGAAGTCGTAGATGTCGAACCGGAAGCAGCTTCCGGTTTCGTCCTGTTCCAGCGTGAAGTCGTCCGCTATCCCGTAATTGGCCCAGCCCCAGTCCGGCCGGACGCCGTCGACGAGGTCCCCGTCACCCTGGTCCACGCGGACGCCATCGCAGCCTTCAATCTCGAGCTGACACTCGTCGGGAATGCCGTCGTCCTGGCAGTCATCGCTCTGGCCGCAGTCTTCGAAGTCCGGGCAATCGCCGTCGCAGCTCACGTCGCAGCCGTCGATGATGCCGTTCTCGTTGCAGTCCGGATCGCACTCGTCGGGCACGCCGTTACCGTCGCGATCCAGGCTGGTGCCCTGATAGATGTCGCACTCGTCCGGGACGTGGTTTTCGTTGCAGTCGCCGGAGTAGTCGTTGAGGATGTCGCAGATGTCCTCGACACCGCTGCCGTTGCAGTCAGCGCCGGGGCAGGACGTATCGTCGCCTCCGTAAGCACCGTCGGCGGCTTCGCAGGTCAGCCGGTAGTCGATGGTGCAGGTGTCGCCGAAGCAGCAGGCGCCTTGCGGCGCTTCGGTGCAGGAGATGTTGATCTGGAACGTGCCATTGGCGCCCCAGTATGACGCAAACCTGATGTAATGAGTCTCTCCGGCGATGGCGTCGAACTCGAGGGCGGCCAGTGAGCCCGAGGGGCCGTCGGTGGCGCAGGCGATCTCCTCTCCGCCGCATTCGTCCCATACCGAGAGGATCGTGTCCCATAGCCCGCTGCCCTCGGTGTCGACCGCGACCGCGCCGGTGCACGTCGCGGTGTAGGCGTACCAGAGATCCTTGTCGGTCCACTCCTCGCAGGAAGCCTCGGTGTCGTCGTCGTAACTCGCCAGCGTGGTGTCACCCTCCGCGGCCGGTGCCCCGTCGGTCACGGGCAGGGCGGTAGCACAGGTCTCGTTGACCGGCGGGCAGGTGTCCAGGTAGCAGGGCACGCCGTTACCCAGGAAGTCGCCGGCGGCGGCGGCACAGTCGGCCGAGGTCAGCGATTCGCATCCGATGCTTGTGCAGCAGGCGCCGTAGAGACAGGCGTCCGGTGCGCAGCTCGTTCCGTCGCCGAAGTAGTAGCTGCCCGCAGCGTCACAGTCGGCAGCGGTTTCGAGCGAGCAGGTCTCGCCCAGACAGCAAGCGCCCAGGCTGCAATTGAAGGTGATGTCGATGGTGGGGTAGGGCTGGCTGTCGCACCAGAAACTGCCGATCAGGAGCCAGTAGGTGGTTCCCGCGTCCATGTTGAAGGTGAACTCCTGCAGGTTCCAGTCTGCCTGCTCGGACGAGCAGAAGACCTCGGCCAGATCGCCGCAGTCGTTTCCGGTAAACGCAGTCAGGAACGATGCGGCCCCGCCGCCGCTCGGCTCGATCCGGACCCGTGCCCCGCAGTCCTCGGTCGGGGTGTAGGTGTACCACACGCCGTAGCCGCTATCATCGCACGCGTCGTCATCGCAGCTCACGGGCAGGTCGGGAGTCGCCCACTTGTAGTCCACCGCCCCATCGAAGAAGGGCAATGAGTCGATCACGACGGCCCCCTCGCAGAGATCGTTCGCCGGCGGCGGCTGCGGGCAGAAATTGTCCTCGGTGCAATCCGAAACGAGGTACCAGGCGACGTTGCCGTACGCCTGGCAATCCGCCTCGGTCATCAACCCCAGGCAATTGCCGGTATCCAGGTCGCAGCAACCGCCATCGTAGCTCACCGCCTCGCCGACATAGATGTCGTCGACCGCCATGTCACTTTCGTAACCGTACGACGTGACGCCGCGCAACCGGACGGCCAAGGTTTGTCCCGCATAGTCCGAGAGATTGAGCACGGCCAGGTTCCAATCGTACCCCTGGTGTCCGTCCATCTCGAAAGCGACATTCCAGGTGGCGCAGTCGTCTACCGAGACTTCCAGATACAGCCACCCCATCGAGTCGCCGGCCATGTGATACCAGAAGGACATTTGCGGCGCGGAGAGAGTGCTCAGGTCGAAGCACGGCCCGACTAAAATGGCCGTCTTGTCCGGGGAATTGTCGCCGGACGACTCGGTGTACATGTAATAGCCCTGGTCGGTTCCGAGCGTGTGATCGACATCGGGGCCGGTGTTGTCCGACGGCGTCCCCCCCTGGTTGCGATCCCAGTCGAAGTCGTCACCTTCCACGTTCTGCCATGACCCCATACCTCCCTCGAAGTCCTCGAGATAGGGATACGCCGCGACCGTTTCCGAGCAGGGACAGTCTGCCACCACCGGCCGTGCCGCGACGAGCAACAAACACCCGCACACAACTACGATTGTGGCTACTACCGGGCTGCGAGACATCTTGGGCCTCCTTCTTGAAGTGCGATCCTGGATCCTAGCTCTGCCATGACGGTTGCGATCATCGTCTCACGCAACACGATTATCCCAAAACCGGCAACGGGCGTGTGTGTGATCCGAGGCAATACCGCACACATCTCGGGAGATCACCCGTCGTCACCACACCACCCAACTTACACGTTCTCAGAAACTTTCTCAAGAAGATTCTCAAAAAAAAACTCAGAATTTGTTTCGAGATGATTGAGGCTGGCGGACGGGAGTGTTACAATACTCTTGACGGCGAGCGAACGGTGAGGGAATGTGGGGCGCCACACCTGGGGTGTGGTAGACCGTCCGATAAACCGATAGACGGGGTTCAAGTATGACTGTAGTCGCTGATACGCTGCAAGAGGAAGCCTCTCGAGTGCTGCCGGAGATTCGCAACAGCTTCGCGGGCATCCTCGCGAATCTGCCGTCGCCGATTCGCCGACCACGGGACATCACGCGAGTCATGGGGGTCAATCAGACGCTGGCATGGAAGATCATGCAGGTGGTGAAGGTGAAGGATCCCTTCGCGGCGGCACAGTACATCCCCGGGTCGGAAGGTGTGAACATCTTCCTCGACGCCGCACGCCGGCTGGACGCACCGGAGAAGGTCATCACGCGGACCCGAGCGGCGATGGACGGCTTTCGCCAGTTGATTGCCGACCACGCCGGGGATCGCGCTTCGCTCGAGTTGATGTTGGGGGCATCGGCGACCGAAGGATCCCCACAGACCGATCTCACCTACCGCAAAGGCGGGTTTCAGTGCGCCAGCTACACCTGGGGCATCCAGGCCCGAGCCCGGCTGATGACCATCATGCTCTACCCGCACAGCGACCCGAATCTCATCCGCTGCGCGAAGATAGCCGGCTTCGTCGGCTTACGGCGGGTCCGGCCGCAGATCTGCTGGCCACTCGCCCAACCCATGTATGGCGATTACGAGGAAGGCAGCAACGTGCCGCGGGAGCAGCCCTTTCTGCCCATCGATTCCGACGGCGCCCTTCCGGGGGGCGTGCCCCTGTTGCGGCCGTTCAGTACCGTGTCGCCTGACGCGGTCCAGCGGATTGCGCTGCCGAACGGCCAGTTGGAGGATTGCTGGGTGGGCAGCCCCGTAGGCGACAGGGCGGCGATCAACTGCTTCACGGGAGAAATCGTGCGCAAGCCCAGTCCGCGCTATGCCGATGAGGAGAATCTGTACGTTGAGGTCGGCACGCGGATACGCACGCCGATGGAGGTGCTGGTACGGGATCTATTCGTCCACCGCGATCTCTACGGTCGCATCGAACCGGAGTCGACGGTGTACAGCGAGCTTTCCGTGCAGCCCTGGTTCGACACCCCGCAAGCCGAGCGGCGGGACCAGGATGTCCTGCCTTTTTCCGAGACGGTCGAATACCTCGGTGCCGGACCGACGGTCATTCATACGCCGGACGTCCCGCTCTATGAAGACATGATGCGGTTTGCCTTTACCAAGCTGGGCTGGGACATCCATGCGTGTGATGTATATCGTGTACGGGTGGCCTATCCGGTGATCGCCACCGCGCTGACCGTTCGTTTCCCGTTGCCGCCCGCGCCGTCGTCAGAGTGACCCGTCACAACGGTGACGGGATGCTAGCATTCGCTGTGCAGCCCAGGCCGGCATTCCGCCAAACGGGCCAGCACCGCCCAGTGCGGCTCGCATGGACACGCCAACGTCAGCACGACCCTGAGGTACCACGCGACTGTCGTACCGGCGGACGTGGAGGAGGCCGGTCGCGTGACCGAGGGTGCTACTCAGGTGCAGCGGGACGCACTGGTGACGCATCGAGGCGTTTGCCGGGCTCCGCCCAGGTGGTCGCTACGACCCAACTGCATGTCAGACCGGCCGTTGGGGAATCGCGCCGGGCAGGACTCGAACCTGCGACTTTCGGATTAGAAATGCCCTGCGGACCCCCTTTCCCGGTAGCGCCCCGCGTTTTTGGCCCACTAACCCAAGCCTGACGCGCAACCGATATTGCCCCGTGCAACGGGTATTCACCCTCGGTGTCGCGCTACTGTCGCGCAACCGCAATCGATCCCCCCTGGGCCTGCTTCGTCTGCGCGCCCAGGGGGGCGTCTTTGTCGCGGGTGGCGAGAGCGCCCAGAGCAACGAAGGAACTCACCATGCGGATTGAGGACGTGCCAGAACGGTATCGGAGCCTGTACCGGCGGGCGATGACGGGACGGAGCCGCAAGGCCGCGATCCGTGCCCACTGCCTGATGTGCTGCGGCTGGCAGTCCGTCGAGGTCGAGAAGTGCACCGCGAGGATGTGCCCGCTGTACCCGTACCGCCTGAGCAGTACGCCGACCGAGGCGACGGTCACGAAGTCTCGCCAGGTGCCGATTATGCGGCCGTCGTCGGCGCAGCAGGCGATTTCGGACGCCGAGGGTGGTCCAGGTCAGCCCGAAACAAGTATGGAGCCCGAAACCCCCTCTGAGGCGACATTGGCCTGCGAACAGGATGCCGCTGGTGGCGGGGCGGTGTTGTGCGTCTGCAACGCCGGCCGTCAGGAACCGGCAGGGTAACGGGAGGATGCGGACGTGATCTCGACCGCCCAACGCTCAGACCGTGACGCCCGTGGCCGGTTCCTACCGGGCAACCCCGGCGGACCGGGCCGGCCACGAGGGAGCCGGAACCGGATCACCGTTCTGCTGGACGCGTTCGCTCGGGCGGTGGACCAGGACGGCGGCGAGGCGTTCATCGTCGAGTTTGCCCGGCGACACCCGGTCCGGTTTCAGCGCATCGTCGCGCAGGTGGTACCCGGCTCGATTGCAGTGACCGCCGGCGGCACAGAAAGAGCAGTGGACTGATGACAGTTGGAGGAGCAGCCCAATGGCTCAGAACCCGCCGCCAGTGGGGCAGTTCGTGCCGTTCATCGGTGCTGACCCGCCGGACCCGCCGATGGGCACCGGGATCCCCCCGGGCTACGTCCAGCCGGGTCCGCCCTTTGTCGGGAACGTCTCGGTGGGCCTGGCCGCACCCGGGTTTCTGTATGGCCCGACGCCGGTGCTGGCGCCGCCGCCCATGATGCCGGTCGTCCCGGCACCGAACGTGATCAGCGCGGGCTCGATCGTCTGCTAGGCGGGGTCAGAACGGACACACCCCGCCTGCCGCCCGGAGAGACGACGGCGGAGGAACCCTCCAAGGCCGTAGGGCCGGCAACGCCATTAGGCCGGTGAGGCCGGAGGAGACTGCCCCTGACACACAAGCTCACGGGGAGGGGGAACTTGTCGGGCGCGTCCGTCTGCAGCACAGGGAGGAGTGGTGATCGTCATGAGTGCAGTTGCCCAGGTAGATCGGGACGCGGTTGGAGACGGACGGCCTCACTTACGGCTGGCCGTCCCTGCGCCAGCGGCCTCCGACCAGCAGAAACTCTGCTGGGGACTTCTCGAACTTCGACGTGCCATGATGGACCGCACGAACGCCTACGACCGTCTCAGGGACGTCGTGGTGACGTGCATCAGGAAGATGCTCGACAGTGACAACCCGCAAATCCAGGTCCGCGGCATTCGGGCCTTCGTGGCCCTGGAGAAGATCAGCGTCCAGCGGGAAGCAGCGCTACTCAAGAGCCTCACCGACGAGGCGGTGTCCAGGCGCTGATCTTCAATCGGGCTTGCCTTCCCATCACAGTGAGGACAATAATAGACCAGCGGGGCTTTTCGGTTGGCCCCCAACAGGCCATTTCCGGGCTTTCATCGGCTCAACCACCTTGGGGGGGG
>DATKXO010000174.1:0-2206 GCA_035528995.1 Phycisphaerae bacterium
GACCGGGTTGACCTGCTCCCGCCCCGGCGGGTTGATCGCGAACCGGAACGCGTCCGCGGGGTTCCCGCCGAACAGGGGATTGCCGGCGTTCAGGACCGCCATCGGCGCCGGATCCGGCCCGGCACCCGGGAGAGGCTCGCCTAAGTGACCCGCGCCGACGTAGACGCCGGCCTCGTAGGCGTGCTGGAAGTCAGTGTACTCGAAGTAGAACTCGCGGAACGGCTCGCCCGTCGGCGGCAGGATCGCCGCCTGCCAGGAGGTCGGGCCGCCGTCGATGCGGCCGCCGTCCCCGGGGGTATATACGCCGGGAGCTGTGGCAACCGGCGCCGTGCTACGGTCACCCAGCTGCTGCCCGGTCTCGTTATGGGCCCAGTGCGACCCCGCCGGCTCGGCGAGCACGGTAGCGTATAAGCCGATCTGCTGGTGCGTCGAAGGTCCGTAGTGGTCGTGGGTGAAGATGATCCCCAGTCCCCGGTCCTCGCCGTCGGTGTTCACCACCGGGTCGAAGAACCAGCGCTGGGTCGTGGTGCGGGCGCCCACCCACAGGGGGGCGAGCTCCGCGGGCGCCACGGTGTTGAAAAACGGGTGGGGTTGGGCCGCCAGCACCGGCGTCACCGGCACCAGGTCGGGACCGATTTTCTGCAGGTGTGTATGCACTCCCGGGGCCGCAGCCAGGAAGTCGTTCAGCGCGTGGATCCGCTCGCGCACCGAGCCGGGGGAGAGCGTGCCGTCCTCGTAGTTCCAGCCGTTGGCCGCCCCGTCCGCGGTGGTCAGGTCCCACTTCGGCAGATGGATGTGCTGGCCGATGATGTCGGTCGGCGTGCGCACCTGGTAGTCGTCGAGCTCGTAGACTTCCGGAACGAGGTTGGAGTGGTGGTATACCGCGCAGTCGAAGGTGTTGGCCCGCATCACGAAGGGTTCGCCGGGCTTCAGCTTGGTGATGATCGGCACCGCGTCCTGCCACAGCGCGATGATGCGCTGCTGCGGGTAGTGGTAGCCGACCTTGTTCAGCACCGCGTCGTACTGGATGTTGACGCCCTTGTAGATGCGCGGGTTCGCTGCGGTGAAGATCGAGGAGCCATGGAACGTCTTCCCCTCATCCACACCCGGGGTACCTTCGTCATCATCATGCTCCCCGAAGAAGTCGTCGTCGCCGAAGCCCGGATCTCCCACGATCAAGTCGCCGTCGTCGTCCATGCACGGCTCTTGATAGGGCGCTCCGACGGCCGGCTTGTTGCCGTTGAGGACGAAGTCCGCAGTTGTCGCGGCACCCGCCATGTCCACCTTGAAGCTCGGGTGGATGCGGACCGCGTGGTAGGCCATTGCCACTTGCTCGACGTCGGTCCCCTCCTCGGGGTAAAAGACCGCCTGGGCCTCACCGACCGTTTTGGTGAAGTCGAGTCGCGAGACGATGTTGAGCGCGTGAATGCCTCCCGCGGCATAGCCCTGCAGGGCCGACCGCGGCAAGCCGCCGTCGAAGCCGTCGGCCTGGGTCGGCGCCAGATTCCCGAACAGGTTCGTAACCGTCGTCAACACAGTGTTGTCGGCGGTTTTTACGTCAATGTTAATGTTGGCGGCGGCAAGAGTCGTCGCCAGCCCCGCATTCACCATGTCCAGCGGAGGCGTGGGCGGCCGCTGCCCGACCACGTCCTCGATCCCGGCGATCCAGAACGGGTAGCCGGGGTTGATGTCCCGGTCAACCACCTTCGCCAGGCTGCCGACGGGAACGAGACCCGGAACAGGAGGGTTCGTGTCAGCGCACAATCCTGGTCCACCATCGCCGATGGCACTTCCGTCAGCGCATGCGGGCACACCAAAGTTTGCGTTGCCGATTCCGGCCACCGTCGTAAGCGGGTTCGGCACCAGCTGCACCTCGCCGGGGAGCGGGGCCATCGCCTTGCCGGGCAGCGGCACCAGGGCCGCGATCGGCGCGCCGACGACCACCTCGCCGTCGGGGATGGCGCGAACGCGCGCACCCGGAGCCACATTGTCCAGACCGGCAGTTAACGCCAGCATCGGCGTGCCGTTCTCCAGCGCGAAAGGCACCGTGTGAAACCCGGTGGGGCTGCCGGAAACCTCGAGCAGCGTGCCGGACTCGAACACGTCGTGGTGGCGCCAGTGGTACCACATCCCCTGCGCGAAGTGCGGGTAGAAGTGGCAGTGGAAGATGGCGTCGCCCGAGCTCTTCATCCGGTTGCCCGAACCG
>DATKXO010000175.1:0-6107 GCA_035528995.1 Phycisphaerae bacterium
TCAGGCGTACGCCGCGCCAGCAGCTCGCGAAACTGCGGCGGAACCGTCGCTCCCAACGACTCGGCCCTGTGCACGTGCACCCAAGCCTCGGCGTCACGCTGGAGGTAGTACAGCAGAATGGCCAACCGGCCGTGTGCGCCCGCGTGGTCGGGCTCGAGACCAAGCACCTCGTTCAGCGTGTCAACCGCTACGTCGAATTGGCCCGCCCGCTGCAACGCCTGGGCCAGATTGAAGCGCACCGTCACCGAGTCTGGGTCGAGATCCAACGCCGACCGATAGGCGGCGATCGCCTCCGGCCCCTGCTGCTTGGCCAACAACGCCGTACCCAAGCCTTCGTACAGCACGGCCGCCTCCGGCGCGATCAGGACCGCCCGGGTATGCGCCTCGATGGCCTGAATGCGCCTGTTTTGCCGCAGCAGTTCCTGGCCACGCTCGTACTCGGCCATGGCCTGCTCGAGCGTTCCCCGCTCGGCGACCGTGGCCGCGACCGGCTCGTCAATCTCGACCCGCCCGCTGTCGTAGCGCAAGCCGCGCATCGCCTGGCGGAGCAGCTCCGCCCGGTAGTGCGACGGTGGAGCCGTGTCTTCGCCGGCACGGGTCTCGGTCGGCGTGACCGGCGGCGAACTACATGGTTGACTCGATTGGCACGCGGTGAGACAGCACGCGCAAATGGTGAGCGCGAGCATTAAGCGCCGAAACACCATAACCGCCTCCTTCACAAAACACAGGTGCGGCACAATGGGGCCCTCTCTATCTACCACGCTAGCAAACCGGCCGCCCGAACGTCAAGCGCTTTTGGACGGCACGCCCGCCTGGTTCGAGCGCAAGCGATGTGAGCGGCGCCACGCTACGGGCAGCCGGCCATACACCGCCCTAGCGCCGGACCTCCGAGCCCCACGACCCGCTAGGGTGTGCAACCCCAGTCGGCGAGCACGATACCCAGGTCACCCTGGCCGACGTGGCCGTCACCGTCTAGGTCGGCATTCGGGTTCCAGTTGGGCTCGCCCTCGTGCGTGCACCAAGCCGCCAGCAACTCACCCAGGTCGGAGTGGTCGGTGTCGCCGTCGCCATCGATGTCGCCCACGCATTCCGAGGGCCCTCCGCCGCCATAGACGCGGAAGTTGTCCACCGCGACCGGGTCCGCAGCATCGGCATCCTGGTCCATGTTCAGCCGGATAGAGCGCAGCACCTCTATCTCACAGTCACCGGACCAAAGCACGTCGCCGTCCTTGGTGATCGTCAACTGGTCGTTCGCCACGTCGAGATCGATCTCGAGGAATAGGGGGACTCCGTATTCGTAGGTTCCGATGTATTCCCCGGGGCACGGCCAGGCCCTGATCTGCCCGTCGTCGTAGAAGTAGATGTTGCGCACCGTCGGCGTGTCCAGCAGAATCGTGAACGTGAACGAAGCCGGGCTGGCCTCCACTATCAGGTCCATCTCGATGTGGTACGAATCGTACGCCTCGGGGAACCCGTCCCCGCCGAGGCCGGTAGCGAATTTGAGCTGGTCGTACGGGTCGCTCGCATGCCAGCCGAACGCACAGGGCTGATCGTCCAGCGCACCCAGGGCCACCACCACTAGCGGCTCGCCAAAGACGATCTGGGTAGGCGTCTCCCGCGGAGCGGGCCCGGTGCCGGTGACCGGCGGCTCTCCCGGCGTATGCGGTGGCGTGCCGAAGTCCACGTCATACAAAAGCACCCCGCCCGCCAGGGCGCTGCCCGAGACGACCCACAAAGCGATCGCCACAATCAGAATGCCAAACTGCGGCCTCATCTCACTCCTCCATCTACAACGCTGGCCTATCCGACGTGTCCACTGCGCGGCCCAAGGCCGAGCAGACTACAGTCTGATCCTATCCCCGCTTGGCGAACGAGGTAACCGCAAGGCTTCACGTGCGAGCATACCCACGCTCGCGCAAGCGCGAGTATGCCACACGTCTTGCCTCTGCCGAAACCGACCAGGCCACGGCGGGCTACGGCGTGCAGCCCCAGTCGGCGAGCACGATACCCAGGTCACCGTGGCCGACGTGGCCATCGCCATCGAGGTCGGCATTCGCGTTCCAGTTGGGCTCGCCCTCGTGCGTGCACCAAGCCGCCAGCAACTCACCCAGGTCGGAGTGATCGGTGTCGCCGTCGCCGTCGATGTCGCCCACGCACTCCGACGCGCCCCAGTGGCGATAGGTGACGTTATCCCAAGCGACGTTGCCGTTGTCAGCGGTCATTTCGATGGCGTAGATGGGCGTGGCGCTGGACGACAGCCCGAGGAACACGGCCCCCGCGTTGTAGGAGTCCTGATCGTAACCGGCCTCGAAGATCTTGGTGACACTGCCCAGCAACTGGTCGTTTTCATCATAGGCATAGAAGTTGAAGGTGCGATCCTGGTTGAGGAATGTCCCGATCGCCGACATGCCGATCGCGTCCCAGGGATCACCGGTCGTCTCGATCCGGAAACCCTGATTAAAGCCCGCCTGCCCTCCGATGGGGGCGCAGTCGTTGCCAACGACCCAGGAGACAAACGTGGTGGTGCTCATGTTCGGTATCGCGACCATGTCGTGGTTCACCAGAACGTCGTTGACCGGGTCGTGGGTGCCATACAACTCCTCGAAGTCCTCGGTCGTACCGTCAGTGATGTCGTAGATGCAGGGAATCTCCTCCACCTCGGCCCAAACACCGACCGGGAGAACCAGCAAGATCGCCAGGGCCAATGGTAACGCGTGTCTTTCCATCTCACTCCTCCGTTCGCGATACAGCAGAATCCGACGTGATCACTGCCCGGCCCCACGCCGAGCAGCCCATAAACTCATGCTACCCACTCCCGGCGAACGAAGCAATAGCGGAGTTCACTGGGCGTAGGCACCAGCCGGCGCGCGTGGCGGACTCGGCCCCTGGCGAAAGCGACCGAGACGCGGCTGCCTCCGGCGTGCAGCCCCAGTCGGCCAGCAGCGCGTGGCGGCCGGCGCCCCCGCCGGTCGTAGGCTTACGGCACGCAACCCCAATCAGCCAGGAGGATTCCCAGATCGCTGTGGTCCGTGTCGAAGTCTCCGTCCAGGTCGCCGGGGCAATCCTCCGGCTCCGATCCGACGCAGCCCCAATCGGCCAACAGAATACCCAAGTCAGAGTGGTCGGTGTCGCCGTCGCCGTCGAGGTCGCCGACGCACGGCTCGACAGGGATCGGCGCCAGCGAGCGGAAGCGCACGGTCGTGGTCGCGAGGACCTCCGCGCTGCCCGTGTCGAAATTGACGCGGAAGAACTGGTACGGGCCGTCGCCGGGCGGGTATGGCCCGTCGGCGTACCCGTACTCCCCGGCCAGGCCGCCCTTCACGCCCAGTGTAAACCCGAAGCCGCTGCCGATCTGGTACGACGCCGAGGGGTTCGTCCGATCAATGAGCCAGAGGGCGTTGTTCGGCGCTGACCCAACACGGCTGTTGATGCCATACAACTGACCGTTGTGCATCGCGAGGCCGTTGAAATCAATATCGCCGATCGTGCCGACGTACGTACCGGCGCCCGTTTCCAGATCAATGTTGACCAGACCCTTGGGCGCGCCGAACACCCCGACGTTGACGCCCCACATGTTCTGCCCGTCCCAGGCCAGGCCGCCCTCGAACACACCGCCGGCGTTCAGGGGCCCAACCAGTGTGCACTCGGCGGTCGCGGGGTCGACCCGCCAAAGCGCATTGCCGGGCGTGCCGGCCAGGCCGTAGAGAACTCCGTTCGCCCACTCCAGCCCGCCCAGCAGGCCCGGCACCGGTGGATCCAACGGACCGATCAAGGTCGCGACCCCGGTGGCTGGGTCAACGGTGTACAGAGAAGTGTCGTCGATGCCGTACAACTCGAGGGCCGACGCGGAACCGGCGGCGAGCAGAAGGAACACAATGACTGACAACCTGCGAAGCACGGCTGTTCTCCTTCCCCTTCACTTAGGCTGAGCTGAAAGCCAAACGCGAAGCGGCCCTCTAGGCGGTGTCCGCTTTGCGTCACGACCGTAAGGCGAATGGCCCGCACAGCTACGCGCCACGCTGGCGCAGCAGCCGGATGATCGCAGCACTTTGCAGCAGCGCGTCAGCCAGCGTGGATCATCTCGATCAAGATTTGCCATTTGCCGCCTCCCTGAGGTTTATTTTACCCACACAAAACGGTTCCCTGCAAGCGAGGACCGCAAGTCCTGGCCGGAATCACTCCTGTTCACCCAATACTGTCCGGCCGGCGCCCTCGCCGGCCGTAGACCTACGGCACGCAGCCCCAGTCGGTCAGCAGGATGCCGAGGTCGCTGTGGCCGACCTCGCCGTTGCCATCGAGGTCGGCATTCGGGTTCCAGTTGGCGTCGCCCGGCTGCGAGCCCCACGCACTGAGCAATGCACCCAGGTCGGCGTGGTCGGTGTCGCCGTCGCCATCGATGTCGCCGACGCAGGGTTCCGGCTCGGTAAGCGTGACCGCCCAAAAGCCGCCGCTGAGCTCAAAGTCGCCGCCGGTCATGGTAGCGCCGGCGTCAGGTTGGCCGATCGTTCCGGACAGCTCGAACTTGCCGCCGGTGGTCCACATCTCTCCGCCGCCGTCGATGGTGTACCAGTCGATGTCGAAATCCTGGGCGAGGACGGCCGGCGCCAGCGTCAACATCACGGCGAGGGTCAATACCGTGCGTTTGCGGGAGACTGTTGGGCAATTAGTCCGAGAGCATTCCATTACCGCACCTCCGTATCAGCGATCCTGTCGGCATCGCTGGGTTTGCCGGCTTCGATCTCTCCGGCCGGCAACGCCTCCGTATTGGGCCGAATCACGCGATAGTCCTCGTGTCCTTGGCGGACCGCCATCACGGTGTAGTCAAAGTCGTACGTACCGGCGCCGCTGAAGAGCTCGCGGACGACGAAGCCCTCGATACTCCGCTCAACAACCGCCAGACCTTTGGACTCGGCGGAATGCGGCGTGAGCTGAACGGTCATCCCCCGCGATGTCGCGACGGCCGTGAAGTGATCGGGCAAAGCGACGGTCGCGCGGCCGTTGACCAGATGAGCAGTTCCACGGACATACGCCGCCGCCTCCGGGCCTTCGACACATGCGTACCATATGTCCGTTCCGGGTTGGCTGGGGTTCGGCACGCGGAAGTTCTTTATGTCAGCCGATATGACGCCTGTCGATGTACCCTGCACATACATTGCCGCCCGGGTCATTCCGGTCGAATCCGCGACCGTAATGAGACCGTTGTTTGGATAGTTGAGGACATGGGTGGTCTGTGTGTTCAGTTGACCATTCGGGCCCCTGGTGCCGATCCAACCAACGTCCTTGAGCGTGTCCATAAAGGCCCGGCCTGCGACATCGAGGGCGTGATCCGGCGAATCGGTTCCGATGCCGACATTGCCGCTGAAATAGCCGCGTCCCTGGAAGTAGCCCGCCCAGCCGTCGGCGCTGTTGGTCTTGCCGTACACGCCACAATTGGCGCCTGTCGCGCTGTTGCCCAGGCCGTACACGCCCCGGCCGATCGGGCTCTGGCTCTGCCCATACACGCCGTAGTTGATGCCGGTAGTCATCGCGGCGATGCCGAACACGCCCACGCCGGTCTCGCTCCACGTGTCGCCCCGCACGCCGAAGTTACCGCCCGAGAAGGCGGTGGCCTTGCCGTACACGCCAAAGCCGGTGGTGCTGTTACTTTGGCCGTACACGCCGTAGGCGGTGCCCGATGTGGCCAGGTTGTCGCCGAAGATGGCCCGCTCCGCAGCACTCTCGACGTGCAGCAGATGGCTCGGCTCGGTCGTGCCGATGCCGACACGCCCGCTGTTCGTGTTGTAGATGTCGTCGCCGTTGGCCGTCCAGAAGCCACCGCTGCCGGGACCGCTCAACGCGTAGAGCGCATACGGCGTAGCGGCCAGCGGCTGCCGCGGCGACAGCACGGTGTACTCGCCGCCGCCGTCAAGCCGCACGCTCACTTCCAGCCATAGCGCGTCGCCGGTGAAGACGTCCGTGCCGAAGTCCAGCTCAACGGTGAACAGCCCGTCGCTGACGAGCCACTCGTCGATTTCCACGTCGCCGCCGACCTGCGTGCCGCCGACCGGGTCGTCGAACAGCCTGAAGATGAAGTCGTATTCATCGTTGGCGGGAACTCCGCCGTCCTT
>DATKXO010000176.1:0-4958 GCA_035528995.1 Phycisphaerae bacterium
GACGCGCTCAAGAGCGGCGAGCTGAGCTTCGAGACCTTCGGGCTGGCGGCCCAGAAGGCGCTCGACCGGATCGCCGACGCGGCCTTTGACACATTCTTCGACCAGACGTTCGGGCAGGCGGGTGGCGGTGGGATCTTCGACTCGATCCTCGGTACGGCACTCGGCGTTCCGAAGGGCCCCGCCGGCGCAACGCCCGGGATCGCCGGCCCGCTCGGAGCGTCAAACGCAGGCGCAGCGGGCGCCACGGGAGCAGCCGCGGGCCCGGGTATCGTCGTCTCCGATGCGATGGCCGCCGCTGCAACGGAGAGCGTCCACCTCGCCGTCACAGGCGAGAACGTCCCGGCAATCCGAGACGTGGAGCAAGCCGTCCGGGACGTGGAGCAGGCGGTCCGGGATCTGGGTCAGGACGTGCCGGGTGGGAACGCCGAGACGGTGGCCGGCCCGGTGGTGGCTGCCGAGAACGCTACGGCGGGAGCCGTCTGGGAGACGGGTGCCTCTGTTGAGCGTGCCATCGTCGCCACGAGCGTCACCACGTCGGGGCTGCTGGGCGCTGCCATTGGGGCCCAGAACGAAGGGAACCTGATCGCGGCCCTGATCGGTACGGCTGCGTTTTTGAAGCCGGGCCCTGCACCCCCAAAGCCCCCAAAGCCGGAGGCAATGGGCGGCCCGTTCAACGCCGACCAGCTACTGCGGGTTGGCGAACTAGGCCCCGAGCTGGTGGCCTTCGACTCCCCGGGGACCGTGATACCCAACTCGGTGGTCTCTCAGATGGAGAGTCGGGCACCGCAGGGCGGGACGACGATCATCCTCAACGGCGTGGGCAATGCCGACGCCTTCCTGCGCGACGATAACGCCGGGCTCCGCGAGCTGGCGCGGCAGATCTACGTCGCTCAGGCGAGGGGCTGACCCGTGCCCGTTCCTACTCAGTTCGACGACGTGCTGTTCCCGGTGGACGTGGCCGTTACCGAGACCGGCGGCTACGGCTGGCGCACGGGAGTCGAGAAGTCGTACAGCGGCGACGAGCAGCGGAACCAGTCATGGGCGAACCCGCTCGGCAGGTGGACCGTGGACTACGGTAACACCACGCTCGCCAAGGTCCAGATCGCAGCGCAGTTCGCGGTCGGGCGGCGGGGCAAGGGGCGTTCGTTCCGGTTCTTCGATCCGCGGAACCACCGCCACGACTACGAGCTGGCCGATAGCCCCGACACGATTCAGGCCGACGCGAGCTTCTACGTCCCGAGCGGTACGGGCGTCGGGGCGGCGATCTTCTACACCGCGGCTGGCGGGGAGACTGCGGTACAGCTCGCGAAGCCGGGCGGGGACCTCGCGAACCCTCACTACATGCCGATCACGAAGCCGGTGGACGAGACCGTATACACGGGCATCACCCTCTACGACGGGACCGTCATCGCGACGCCAACCTGGACGCTTTACCAGGAGGTCGCAGCCGTGTGGTCCGCACTTGCCCACCCGGCTGACTACGCGATCGAGTTCAATAGCGGAGAGATCAGCGGCCTGACCGCACTCGGCGCTGGGGACCGGCTGGCCTACATCGGCTGGCACCACACGCACGCGCGGCTCGACGTGGACGATGCGGCCATCCAGAGCATTCTGCGATACACGAGCGCAGCCCGGGTGATTGATAGCGCCATCTGGCCCTCCATCCCGATCCAGGGCCTCCGGGGGTGAAGCAGCTCATATCGGCAGCGCTCGCTGCGCGACTTGCCAGCGACAACCTCACGACGCTCGCCCACTGCTGGAAGCTGCAAGCCCGCGACGGGCTGCTGCTGCACCACATCGCGCACGACGAGACGAAGACGGTCGCGCTCGGCCTGAGCATCGACGGGACCTACACGCACACGCCCGGCGGAACGACCAACGCCAGCCGGCAGGCCGTTGATATTGCCGGCGATGGCATGAGCCTTGAGGGGCTACTCGAAACGAGCGACTGGCCGTACATGGGCCCTCGAGAGCGGGACCTGCGAGCGAAGCGCTTTGCGGGTGCCGAGTTCTGGCATTTTTCCTACGACTGGCTAAACGAGGACGGCATCATCCCGCACAGCGCCGGCACGCTCGGGAACATCGAGATACGGCGCGGAATATACGTTGCGGAGGTGCGGAGGCTGACATCCTACTTCGCCAACACGATCGGCGAGCCGTATCTGGGCGAGTGCCCGGCGCAGGCCGGCGGGCCTCGCTGCAAGCTGCGGATCTTCTCTGCGACCACTCCCAACTGGACGGCAGCCGCTACGGCCGACCTGCGGCTCGATCAGGACGAGGCGGGCGTGGTGAAGGGAGACGCGAGCCTCGCGCCGTTTGCGAAGCTGACCGTGGTACGCCCCGTGGACGTGGCCGGCGGCGGATTCCTCGGGCGCGACTTCAAGGCCAGCGCCGTAGTGGCGCCCGGGGCTACCGGGGGCGGCGAGCCAGTGTGGCCGACCGTCATCGGGAACACGGTGGTGGACAACGACGTCACATGGGAGGCGATCCAGTCCCGCCGCTGGGAGTGCCGCGTCACTGCGGTAACGAATCAGCGGACGCTGGTGGTTGAGGCTGCCAGCCACCACAACGTCACGGGGCCGGCACTGATGACAGCCCCAGCGAATCTCGTCGTCCTTGCATTCGGGTCCGCCGCTGCTCAGGCCGGTGACGCCTTCTATTTCGATGCCGACGGCCCGGAGGCCGCTACCCGCGTCGCGTCCGGGGGTGGGTCGCTCACTCTGGCCGAACCATACCGTGGAATCAACGCGGGGATTGCATCCGCCACGACGCTCCAAGCTGACAACACCGTGCCGGTAGCCATCGACGCCCCGGACGATTGGTTCGGCGCTGGGATCGCGCAGTTCCGCACGGGTGACAACCGCGTATACCCGGTTGAGATCGACACCTGGACGCTCAGCAGCGCGACGCTGACCCTCCAGTACGGGCTGCCGTTTACGGTGCAGGTTGGCGAGCACATCGTCCTACACGCCGGCTGCCGCGGGCGCCGCGAGGACTGCCGCGACAAGTTCGAGAACATCGCCAACAACCGCGCCGAGTACGACGTGCCCACCCGGTTGGTCGTCTTTGTTGACGCAAAGAAGAACACATGATTGCCCCGGCACTCAGCGACGCGGTGCAGCTCGCGCAGGGTGGCGGTGGCGCGGCCGGCCTGTTTGTCATCCTCAGCCTCGCGTCGGCCATACTGGGGGCCATCTTCCGCAAGGGGCCGGACGATCAGGTCACTGACGGGCCGCGCATCCAGGGCGATCAGGTGCAGACCGTCAGCACCTACGGGCTGACCAAGCCCATCGGCTTCGGCTACGTCCCGGACCTAACCGGTAACATCGTCTACGTCAGCGACATTCGCGAGGAGGTGGTCGTAGACAAGGAGACGATCGAGACGGGCGGATTCTTCGGCCTGTTCACTCAGTCGTTCGACGTCATCAACCGCACGTTCCTCTACCGGCAGGACGTGCGCGTCAACTACGCCGAAACGGAACCCCCGAACACGGCAGCGCCAGACGGCCGGCGCGCGGCCCTGATGCAGCTCCGGCTGGGCGAGAACGAGCTGGTCTTCGATGCCGCTGCCGAGGACGGGCAGTTCCTCAAGGAGGGGCTAGATATCGTCGTCTTCGACGGTGCCGAGGATCAGCTCCCATGGGACGCCGAGGAGGCGGGGACCTCGGTGCGCACGGGGGTTCCGAATAGCGCACCGGCCTACCGTGGACAGTGCGGTATCGGCTTCCCGAACTTCCTGACCAACGACTACGGCCGGCAGTTCCCACGCACCCTATCGGCGTGGAGCTTCACGGGCGGCGCACCGAAGGTTCCGGCCACGATCTACCTGACCACGGCCGGAGGCGACACGCTACCCGATACCGTGGCGCTCGATCCGCTCCGCCGGGTGGCGTTCGCATACGCGGAGTCGGCGAAGACCTACCGAATCGAGCTGAACCCGGACACGCTTACCGGGACCTACACGACGCCCGACGATCAGATCAACGGTGGCGAGGGCATCTCGATCGACCTGCAAGGCTACTTCTACACCGGGAATAGCGGCGGTGCGCCCACCGGGCAGGTCATCCAACATGACCCGTACCTCGGGGTCGAGGTGCTGAAGTCCACCGACCAGCACTTTGTCTTCCGGGCCGCAGAGCACGCCATCGCGCCGGCCTGGGGGAGTTACGGGCGCTGGTTGTTTGTCGCCAGCGGATCGACGGGTGGCGTCACAGTCATGGCCTACCTGATCGTCACGAACGGAGACGGGGGCTTTACCCGCCCGATTTGGAACAACGCCGGCACGGTGATGGAGAAGACATCCGCCCCGAGCGACTGCTGGGGCGCCCGCTGGCGCCGCTCGCCAGCGAAATACACCGACGGCAAGGCGGTTGAGGTCTGGCTTACGGCCGACTCCGTGTTCGGATCCAACAGCCCGGTCTTCCTGACCCGCTTCACCGTCATCGGAATCGGCAACGGCGAGGAAGGGGAGATCGGACAGGTGCTCGATCTGCTAGGCACGGTCCTCGAGACCGACTCGCCGCGGATCCATTTCGATTGGGACGTGCAGTGGCTCAACATCTCCGAGTTCATCCCCGAGTGGACCCACGACGAGCCGCACCTCTGCTATGTCGATGACGACGATACCTGGGTAGTGGTCGGGAACGGGAGCTTGCTGAAGATCGGGCTCCCTCCGTTCCAGGCGCGGCTCACGGGGGCCAAGATCCTAGACGGGCACGCCGTCGAGCTGTTGGGGACTATCACTGCGGCCGACCTCGGATTCACGGGCTCGTTTGTGGTCGGGAACAACCGCGAGTCGTTCATGACCTACCCGGGTACCGGCCTGCTTCTGGTCCATTCGGATCTCATCTCTGGATCGCGCGAGTTCACGCTGGTCGATCCCGTGACGTTCACGGTGGCCAACAAGCCGGGAGTCGCTGCCACCCTCACGCACTACACCGAGGCGGATCTCGGGCTCA
>DATKXO010000177.1:0-2889 GCA_035528995.1 Phycisphaerae bacterium
GAGGAAGTCGCCTGATCCGCCGTGGATGGAATGGTCGTCACCGCCAGGCCGGTCAGCGTGTAGGCCGCGTTGGCGGCCGATGTCGCGTTGATCTCGTAGGCGTTGACGTTCGCCCCAGACAGGGTAATGGTGGTCCCGCCCTGGTAGAGCGGCTTCGTCTGGCTGTTGGCCCGCATGACCATCGTGGTCTGCACGCCCGTCACGTCGATGGCGTAGGCCCCGGCACCGGCCATCAGGAACCCAGTTGTGGGCGAGCACCCGCTCGTGATGTCGATGCCGTAGGTAGCGTCCCCGGCGATCCTGATGGCATCGGTCGTCGCTCCGGACACGTTCACGCCGTACGTGCAGGCCCCGATCTCGATGGCGTCCACCACGGTTCCGCCGCTGATCTTCACGCCATCGGTGGCGTTGCCGGCAATGTTAATGCCGGTAGTCACTGCGCCGGTCAGCGAGATGCCCGTGACAGTCGCCCCGATGGTGATGCCGGCGGTCGTCTGCGCCGCAATCGTGATACCCGTGACGCAGTTACCCGACACGTTCAGGCCGGTGGTGGTCGCTGCGCCGCTGATCTCGATACCGTCAGCACAGATGCCGGAAATCTTGATCCCGTCACCGGAACACGCGCCGGCGATGCTGATGCCGGTCGCTGTAGCACCGATTGTGATGCCCGCCGTGGTCGTGGTCCCGATAGCGATGCCCGTGGTCGTTACGCTATCTTCAATGTTGAGACCGACCGGCCACGACGCAGCGCCGCTGGCCTTCGCGATCCCGACCGCAGCACACGTACCGTTGTTCACGATTGTCCCGGCCCCCGTGGTCTCGACGTGGACACCGTAGGCGAACCCGCCGCTGGAGACGGTCATCACACCGCCCAGTTCCAGCGAAGCGTCCATGCAGGAGAAGTGCGCCGCAGACGCCACGGTCAGGGTGCCCATCAGTTCCACATAACCCTGGTTGGCCGTGAACACGCCGGAAGTAAGGGCCTTGCCGGTGGCCATCTTCAACTGGCCCTGAATCGCCCGGATTGTGCAGCCGGACTGGTTCGTCGTCAGGAGAAGCCGACCTTGAATGCAGCGAACATTGTCCGCGGCGTCCAAGCTCGCTCCGGCGTCGTCGGCGAAGACTTGCAGCGCGCCGGTTACGTCCACTGAGAGGGCGATGCCGCTGCCCGCTGTGTTTGCGCTGGACCCGACGACCGAGTAGTCGCTGACTTCCTGCGTGACGACCTGTCCTTCAAGTGCGCCGGTCGTCTGGTTGAATTGCCGGAGGATTCGGTCCACGTTGTACTTCTCTGCCAGCGGACACATGTAGTGCATATTCCGCTGCTCGGCCGTTGGCCAACTTGACCCGGTATCTGGTGTGAATGCTCCCATGATTCTATCTCCTCGCGCCGATTCTGCCCTTGCTCGGCGGCAGCATTTACGGTCTGGGCAGTTACTCGGGCCGTTTAAGGCCAGACCCGTCGCCTATGTTTGTCTTCCTCTGCTGATGCTCAGCAGCACGTCGTCCACGCGCCAGCCCGCCCGGCTCGTGGTTCCCGACTTGGTTGCCGGGGTACGGAGTTGAAGCCGGAACAGGTGCCCGGCGGTGTTCACCATGCGAACGCCTTCCCTCGCCAGCCCGTCGGCTTTCGTGATCGTCTGCCATGCAGACTCCGTATCCGTCGTTACTTTTGTCGTAAGTTCTCCCGTCAGCCGAAGGTCCAGACCCACGGGGTTCGCGCCAAGGCGCACCGTCACGTTCTGCGAGGTCAGGTCGTCCTTCCTGGCCTCCTGGCCTACATAGGCGTCCCAGTCCGTCCCGTACGCCACCCAATCCCCGCCCGCGATGGAGGTCATCGCGTCCTTGTACTCAGTGGACGGGTAACTGAGGATCCGGCCGTCGTCCAGCCCTACCAGCATCCGGTCCCTCTCGGCCGGACTGTTGAGTTCGGTCATGCAGGTGATGGCCGCGCCGAGCAGGTTGCGCGGGTCGAACCATCCGGTCAGACCACCGTGCTGCTCGTCGAAGATCAGGATGCGGGACGGACCGACAGGTGCGATCATTGGCACGCGGGTCATGTTGTCAGACTTGTTGGTGTTGAACTTGGCGCGGATGGCGTAGCCCGTTGCGCTGTTGATCGTCGTCGATGTCCAGGTCCCCTCGAACTCGAACGTGATTGTCCCGTCGTCAACGAACGGCCTGCCCCCGCTGTCATCGTCCGGGTTCGTGCCGTCGTCGGTGATCGCCAGTTCTGCCCAACCAGTAGCCCCATAGGCTTCCCACGTGAGTACGTCGGCGGCGTCATACTCCGCCGGGAGGTTGACGGCCACGGTCAGGGACGCAGGAGCCGCAGTCGTGGGGAAGACGGCGTACAGGATGTCGCCGTCCGCCGGCGTATCTGGCCACAACTGGAAGTAGTGCGTCTGGGCCGACAGCTTATGCGTCGCGTCGATTACCGAGTATCCCGCTGCGCTGGCGTCGTAGACGTGCATCGACGACGCGCTGTGGTTCTGCCTGGCTACCGCCGCCCAGACCTCGTTCCTGGAGCCGTAGCGCCCCAGCACCGTGAGATGGCGATAGGCTTCAGGGATGTCCTGAAGCGTGGGCGTGAAGGCGTGCCTCGCGACGTTGGAGATTCCGTCCCGGCCTGCGATGTACCAGCCGTCGCCCCCGATGGCGTGGGCGGCGGTCCCCGTGCTTATGGAACCCGTGGGGGACTCGCAGCAGGCCGCGGCCCCGCTGCGCATCGCGCCGAGTCGGCCGTCGCCGGTGTCCCGCAACCAGTACACGCCGTTCTTGGTCCACACCACGAAGGCTGTGCCGACGTGCTCCACGCCCGTCACCGTCCCGGCGATGGCGGCCCCGATCCGGCCCTCCCAGGGCTCGGCGCGCCATGTGTAGGTGTCG
>DATKXO010000178.1:0-7528 GCA_035528995.1 Phycisphaerae bacterium
CCGAGGGTGACAACCTGGTCTTCGACCGGTTCGGCAACATCTACTACCTGACGTGGAACGAGTTGCTGGAGTCGTGGGACAAGACGCTCAATTACCGCTGGCGCGCCAATCAGGGCGGGGCGCAGAAGACCCTGGGCGGCGACGTCGGCCACAACACGGTCATTGCCGGCATCCGCTACATCTACGCGGTCGGCGGCGACCGGAGCGACGAGCCCAATGAACCGCGGGTCTACGCGTTCAGGAAGAGCACCGGCGAGCTAGTGTGGGAGACGTACCTCGTCGGCGAGGATTGGTCCGGCCAGCCTGGCCGCCCGAAGGTCACGCTGTACGACAACAAGCTCTACATCGTCGGCGAGACGGTCGACAACTACGTGAACATCTACCAGGTGGACGCCACCAGCGGCAACCTCGATTGGTCGTCGTCCTGCCTGGTCGAGATGCAGTATCTCATGGACAACAACGCGGGTGGCCCGGCGTTTATTCCGGACGCGTTCGGTGCCGGCCTGCACGGGCTGGTCTGGAACCAGATGAGCGACGAGCCGTACTGGGCCGGCTTCGACTGGTACGCCGACATCGCCGCCTTGATGATCGATCCGGACCCAGACACTGGCGGTGCGACGCCGGTCTGGGACATTACGTTGCCAGACCCGGAGCTCCCGGACGGTCCCGGGATGAGCACCAGCCATCCAATCTACAGCCCGACCACGGGCTTGGTGTACACGCCGTCCTTCTACTACGACTGGTCGGCGAGCTTCTATGCCTGGGATGTGCATCAGGTTGACGGGCTGTACGGTACGTATACGTTCGACGATCCGAACGGCGCCGGTGACCACGGGTTCCGCGACAACTTCGTGCTGGACTTCAACGGCCTGACGGTGCACGCCCCCGGCCCGTATGACTCGATTTACTCCTACACCGACAACCTCGACACCACATACTCGGTGGAGTATCGCGATTACGGCGGCGAGCTGGAGCATGGCTGGGGCTTCGCCGCTCAGGGTTGCCTGTTGCAGGACCAGAACGGCCACTCGATCTTCATTACGGCGACCGAAGCGTACGTCGACCCGAACGACCCGAACCAGGTCGTTCCGACGAAGATCGTGGCGGTGGACCTGAGCGAACCGGCGGGGCCCGGCAGCACGCCGATTGCCGAATGGGTCGCCGGCGAATGGGATGCGGACATCGGGGATTGGACCTGGTTCATGCCGTATGCCGGCCCGACCCCCGGTCCCGATGGCTCGATCTACATCATCCAGAACGACTGGGACTGGTGGGGCGGACAGAGCCGTATCACCCGGCTGCGGTTTGTGCCGCCCTCAGGCTGTGACGGAGATGTGGACGGCGATGGCGACACTGATCACGCCGACCTGGGTGCCTTGCTGAGTGCCTGGGGTTCGCAGCCGGGCGACCCCAATTGGAATCCGGGTGCCGACCTCGACGGCAATGGTGAAGTGGGTCACAGTGACCTGGGGATCCTGTTGGGCGACTGGGGCTGCGGCGTACCGTAAGACGGCGCAGTGCCGCAAGCCTGGTGAACCTCACGCCGCGGAGGAACCCCTCCGCGGCGTGCTTTATATTCCGAGCGGGCCGAAGGAAACGCTGCGGCGTGCAAGGTGTGATGACCTGCAAGCCGGTCGATCTCGAAGCTGTCCGTCGCGATCGCCGGTGCGGCGCTGCACGGGATCAGCGTTCGGGGATTCCCCCGACGAGCCGCGCTAACCGGCAGCGGCCAGCCCGAGCCGCGCTACGGACAGCCCTGGCCCCAGTGGGCCAGGAGGATGCCGAGGTCGGACTGGTCGGTGTCTCCGTCGCCGTCGCAATCGCCGGGGCACTCGCCGCCCGTGCATTGCCAGTCAGCAAGCAGAATGCCCAGGTCGGCTTGGTCCACGCAACCATCGCAGTCCAGGTCGCCGGGAATCGGGTCAAGGTCAAACACGCACGCCGAGCCGGAGTCGGGGCCGTTGTCGCCGTCACCATAAGCTCCGACCACGGCGGTATCACCCGCGATGGCCACGGAGCGACCAAAGTGATCACCTCCCTCACCGTCGGAGGCAAGCACTCTAGCTACCTGGGGCCAGCTCGAGCCGTCATAGCGGAAGACGTACGCCCCGCCCCAGCGCTCTCCGGACTCGTCGATCCGGCCTAACCCGATCACGGCCGTGTCGCCCTCGATGGCAACGCGGACGCCGAACTCATCACCCCACTCGGCGTCGGGGGCTACCAGCTTCGCCTGCTCGACCCAGGTCCAGCCGTCAAAGCGAAAGATGTACGCCGAGCCGAGCGGCCAGCCGTCGTGCTGGTCGGTCGGAGCGCCAATCACGGCGGTATCGCCGGAAAGGGCCACCGCGGCACCGAAGCAGTCACCGCCCGCGCCGTCTGACGCCAGCAGCTTTGGCTGCTGGACCCACGTGGAGCCGTCGAAGCGGAACACGTACGCGGACCCGGACCGCCAGCCGTTGTCCTCGTCCCAGGGAGCCCCGATGACGGCGGTATCGCCGGAGATAGCCACCGCGACACCGAGCAGGTCCCACGGCGCACCGCCGGAGGCGAGCAGCTTCTGTTCCTCGACCCAGCTTGCCCCGTTGTAGCGAAACACGTACGCCGCCCCCGCAGCCGGGCCGTTGTCGCCGTCAAACGGAGCCCCGAGCACAACCGCATCGCCCGATAGTGCCACCGAGACGCCGAAGTGGTCACCCGGCTCACCGTCGGACGCTACCAGCTTGGCTTGCTCACCCCACATCGACCTGTCGAAGCGGAACACATACGCCGAGCCGGTGTTCGCGTCATCCCCGTAGGCACCGATCAAAGCGGTGTCGCTTGCGACGCCGACGGCATAGCCGAAGCGGTCACTCGCCGCGCCGTCGGAGGCGAGCAGCTTCTGTTGCTCGACCCAGCTCGTACCGTCGAAGTGGAAGATGTACGCCGAGCCGGACTCGTCGCCACTGGCGTTGTCCCCGTACGCTCCGATCAGGGCGGTATCGGCGGAGACGCCCACCGCAAAGCCAAAGGCGTCACCGGCGGCGCCGTCGGCGGCCAGCAGCTTGGCGACCTCACACTGGGCCAAGGCCGGGTTCAGCCCGCTGGCGGAGCATACGATGGCGATCCCGGTGAACACGATGAGCTTCGCGGTGCGGAGCCGGACTGCGCCGGGCACGATGGAGTCCTCCTTCCCTCCAGGATACGAAGACTGTTCACGTACCGCCACAGAAAATCGGGCGAACCAGCTTGGAATGTGTAGCCGGCGCTGCCCCGGCAGCCCCGGGGTCAGCAAACAAGTCGTCCGGCACAGTCACGCCGCCGATGCACGATACACCTCCCGCCGCAAGGTCCTCCCGACAGTGTGCTACGGACAGCCCTCGCCCCAATGGGCCAGCAGGATGCCGAGGTCGGCCTGGTCGGTGTCGCCGTCGCCGTCGGCGTCGCCTGGACATTCGCCGCTGGTGCAGCCCCAGTCGGTAAGCAGGATACCCAGGTCCGCCTGATCGACGCAGCCGTCGCCGTTGAGGTCGCCCAAAGGGCCCGGCTTCGGATGCGCGTAGAGGTATTCGATTACGAGCGGGCTAAAGTCATCTGAGAGATTGGGAATGTGCCCGCCGCCGACGATCGTCCAAAGCTCGCCCGACCCGCCCCGATCGCACTCACTCACATAGCGTATCACCTCCGTCTCGGCCCCCGGAATGCCTGCGTCGAGATCGAGCGGCTCGCCCGCCTCTCCGTCCAGCAAACATCCGTCGTAAGTCGCCCAACGCTCAACGGTCTCCACGGCGCCGGGATAGCACTCATCACCAAAACAGCCGCCCTCATAGCGGACCACCATGTCGGCGGTTCCATGGATCTGCAGTACGTGCACCGGCGCCGCCGGTGAGCAGTCGTTCGGATCCAGAAATGTCGCTCCCGCCAGGCTCGCGACGGAGGCAATCGTGTCGGCGTGATCACACGCCATGCGATACGACATGAAACCGCCGTTGGAATGCCCGACGAGATGCACACGCCGCTCGTCAACATTGGCTTCAACCTTGACCGCTTCAATCAGGTCGCGCAGATACCCCGAGTCATCAACATCGCTCCCGTAGAAGTTGCAGCAGGCGTTGGTGGCGTTCCAGAAGCGGTTACCGTACGCGTCCTGGGTGCCATCCGGGAATGCGTACAAGAAGCCGAACTCGTCCGACAGCGGCGTGAACTGCATGTAGGCTTCCTGCCACGCCCCACTGCCACCGTAGCCGTGCAGGAGCAAGACCAGTGGCGTGGGGATCGTCGGATCGTACGAAGGGGGCACGTGAACGACGACCGGGCCGCGCCCCAGGTCGATGATGATGTCGGCCTTCACCGGCCCGCCGGCAACAACGAGCGCTACCACTGCCAAGCCGAAGGTCACGCGCACCGCCCTGGAAAGCGCTGCGGATTTGTCTGCACTCCGATGACGCCTCATTTCGGTCCTCCAATCGCGCAAGTGCGCTCTGGCTGAAATCGCAATCCCGTGATCGCCGGCCCAGGCCGCCGTTACGGGCACCGCTCGCCCTAGTGTACCGGCAAAACGCTCTCTGGGCAGACCACTACGTTCCGCAGCCCCAGTCCGCCAGCAGGATCCCGAGGTCGGAGTGGTCGGTGTCGAAGTCTCCGTCCACATCGCCAGGGCAATCCTCGGGCCCGGATCCGACGCAGCCCCAGTCTGCCAGCAAGATACCAAGGTCAGAATGGTCGGTGTCCCCGTCACTGTCGAGGTCGCCGGGGCAGAATTGGACCGCAGCGATGGCCCAGAAGCCGCCGACCAGTTCGAAGTCTCCGCCGGTCATCACCGTCAGGCTAGCGTCCGGTTGCCCGATGGTTCCGGACAGCTCGAACTCGCCGCCGGTGGTCCACATGTCCCCGCCGCCGTCTATGCTCCACCAGTCGAGCGCGAAGTCATCGGCCTGCAAGCCGCCCGCCGCGATGAGGCCAAGAATGGCCAGCGTGCCTAGGCCCGGTGAGATTCGTCGTTTCATTTTGCACCTCTCTCAGTCGGCTGGGCCGTCGCTTCGAGCCACAGATCGACCCGCCGCTCTGGAGGCATGTCGTAGAGCTCCGGATGCAGATACGAGCCGCGCTCTTTCTCGCGTTTCTCCTCTTCTACCTGGATGCGGTGGGCGTTGGCCCACGGGTCTTGGCGAATCCCGGTCACCTGCCAGGAGACCGTCGTTCCGGGGGCGCTGGTGCGAATCCGGAAACGGTTGTCGCGGATCCCGCGCACTACCTTGGCTTGCACAAACGTGTCGTTGTCGGTCTCGTCAATTACGGTGAGTTGATAGCGGAAGTCGCGGTTGAGCGTCTCGAACCACTCCGGCAGGGTCACCTCGGCATAGCCGTTCGCATCGGTCACCGCGTTTCCGTTGTAGACGTTCATCATGTCGGGCGACTCGACGAACGAGTGGCGGAGGTACTTGTTCGCCGGATCCAGCGGGTGATCGATCTCGAACGACCCGCCGCTCTTCGAGAGGTCGCCGATGATGCTGACATTCCCGATGAAGCGGCCGGCGAAGTTGTAGTCCGGGGAGTTCTCGGCCCGCGCGTATACGCCGTAGTTGATATTGACGTCGGCTTGCTCGGCGATACCGACGAGGCCGTAGGAAGCGAACACTCCGCCCGCGCCCACACCGTATACGCCTGCATACGGAGCAGTGCCATACACGCCGTAGTACTCGCCCGACGTGCCGCTGGCGATGCCAGAGACACCGGCGTCCCGTGTGCCGACGCTTCCGTAGTTGCCGGTATTCAGATGGACGCCTCTCATGCCCACATCATACTCGCCGACGGCTCGGCCATACGCACCGCTGTCCTCGGTGCCAAGGGTGCCGTAGTTGCCGGTGTATTGGTTGTCGCCGCGCACGCCGGTGCCTTCGGCCGATACGCCGCGAACGCCGTACGTGGTTCCGTCCGGGTTCGTGTTGGTGGCCTCGCCATAGACGCCGACGGCGTTGGAGTCGCCGTCCGAGCGGCCGCGGACGCCGATGTTCGAACTGTCGAATAAGTCGGCTCTCGATGCCAGGCCGTAAATCGCGGTGCCACTCGAGCTGGCGGTCTCAGCGACAATGCCGTAGGCGTTCCCCGTCCAGCCCTCGTTATAAGCGTAGATCGCATTGCCCTCCGGGCTCTCAACGAATGCGTCGACGGCACACTGGTAGCCCGCGCCACCTGATTCGGCCAGTATGGCGGTGCTGGCGGTGGTCGCCGCAACGTGCAGGCGCGATCCTGGATTGGCTGTGCCGATGCCGACGTTGCCGCTGTTGGTGTTGTAGATATCGTCCCCATCGGCCGCCCAGAAACCACCGCTGCCGGGACCGCTTAACGCGTACAGGGCGTAGGGCGTGGCGGTCAGCGGCTGCCGCGGCGACAGCACGGTGTACTCGCCGCCGCCGTCAAGCCGCACGCTCACATCCAGCCACAGCGCGTCGCCGGTGAAGACGTCCGTGCCGAAGTCCAGCTCGACGGTGAACAGCCCGTCGCTGACGAGCCACTCGTCGATCTCCACGTCGCCGCCGACCTGCGTGCCGCCGACCGGGTCGTCGAACAGCCTGAAGATGAAGTCGTATTCATCGTTGGCGGGAACTCCGCCGTCCTTGAGCTGGCCCTGATAGATGAAAGCCGTGCCCACCGGCGTCTGGGCGTGCAGTGCCGCAGGTAGCGCTAGTGAAGCTAGCACAATCAGTACAATCGGGAACCGTCTCGCCTTCATGGTTGCTCCTCCCGGTGTGGGACCAATGTCCTCGAGGTATCCGTTCGTCCTCCGTGTCCTCACCGCTGGCGTAGCCCAGGCCCGGGCTGGCCAAGGCGACCGTCGGTTTGAGGGTGACCCATCCAGCATAGCATGTCTGGACCGGTCCGGCATGGATAATGGGTCTTTGGGCAGGCGCGCGATGCGGCGTTTGTGCTCGCGGTCTTTGATATCGGACCGTTTGTGGCGATGGATCGGCCTACGGCATGCAGCCCCAGTCGGCCAGCAGGATGCCGAGGTCGGCCTGGTCGGTGTCGTTGTCGCCGTCCAGGTCGCCACCGGCATCGGTTCCGTAGGATGCGAGCAGGATACCGAGGTCCGACTGGTCCGTATCACCGTCGCCGTCCAGGTCGCCCGGGCACGGCTGTTCGCAATCGAAGGTCGCCACGCGGAAGGCGTCTATTCCGGCCTCGACCACAGAGCCCGCGTTCAGGTCTGAGGCCTCGAAGCGGACCCTCACTTCGCTGGTTGGGGTCACGAAATCGCCGACCCAGAAGGAATGCTCCCTCCAGCCTGCCGAACTCACCGGCCCGATCGTCTCGGCCAGGACCCAATTCGCGCCGTCGTCGTTGGAGACGTAGGTCTTGAATAGATCGTTGTTGGGGTCACTGCCGTAGTTGTTCGTGTACCACAGGGCGTAGTTGATTTGGGCGTCGCCGGCGCTTAGATCGATGGTAGGCGAATCGAGGTAGGTGTACCCGTCATCGACATCCGAGTCGCCGTCGGCGTTCTCGGTGAGGTAGCATTTTCCGGAGCCGTCGTAGTCGGTGGGTGGATCGC
>DATKXO010000179.1:0-3654 GCA_035528995.1 Phycisphaerae bacterium
GGCCAACCCGACCCCCGCCGACGCCAGAACGACGCTCAAGCCGACGGCCAAGCCCGCACCGACCGCCCCCGACGCCACCGGCCGGTTCCGCTTCAACGGGTGCTGCGCGTCCTCCCGACGGTCCACCACGTCGTTCAGCGCATAAATTGCGCTGGACGCCAGGCAGAAGGCGGCAAAGGCCCCGGCCGCCCGCACCACCGCCTCCGCGTCCGTCACCTTTCGGGCGAACACCAGGGCCGCCAGGACGAACCCGTTCTTCAGCCAGTGGCTCGGCCGCGAGAGCCGCACCAGGTTCACCAGAGCCTTCAATGGTTCTCCTTGCCGGACAGGCACGCGCGAGCGTGGTTTTCGTCTTCCGAGCCGCGACTGGAAGGTCGCGGCGACGTTCCCTGCCGTGGACCGTGCCACGATAGGGAACGTGACCGCCCGCTGCCGCGGGCGGCTCGAACGACGCGCGCCACCCCCGCCGTGGCCCGTTCCCTACAGCCTCTTATGGCCCCCCAGGGGCTAACTGTCAAGCCGGAGGCCCGTTCCCCGTATCTATCGGCAATCTCGGCGGAGCCGATGTACCGAAAGAGACCCGCTCGCCTTCCGCCTTCGCCCTTCGGGCTACGGCGGACAAGCCGGCTCGCGGCTAAACGCAGCGCCTTTCGAGCCGCGACCGGAAGAGCCTGCCCTGAGCCTGTCGAAGGGTCGCGGCGACGTTCCCCGCCCTGGCACGTGCCATGCCGCCCAAGCGCACCCCACCCCGCCCACTTGGGGTATCCGTTTGACAAAAACCCTTTTTCCGGCTATATTTCCAACTGGAAACGCCCCAGCCGTACCGGTAGGGGTCGAAAACAGGAGGGGGGGCTTTGCGGCCATGTCAGCCAAGCGCATTGTGTTCCTCTCCGGCGTTCTCGTTGTCCTCTTCGCGACATCCGTCAGCGGCACCGCACTAAATGACTACGAGGCGCTGTGCGACTGGGACAGTCTCCCCCTACTAAAAACCGGCGTCGTGGCCGGCCTGGCCAGCAGTTACGACCGGTCAGGCGGCAATGACGATTACAACTATTACGAGTTCCCCATCGATTTCCAGGACAGTCAAACCCAGACCCAGGCGAGCATTTCCACAACCATCGTGACGCTTGCCGGGCCGGGAATCCTCACGCGGTTCTGGATGCCCCGTGCGGCGGCAGACGAGGGCTTCACCGTTAAGATGACCGTGGACGGCACGCTCCCGATCAACACCGACAGCGACACGTTTCTCAGCGGAAGGTACGGCTACGTCCAAAGCCCCTTGGTGAAAACGCTCGTCGGCGGACAGGTCAGTTACGAGCCCATCGCTTTCCAGAACTCCCTGGTCATCGAATCCAACAACTACTCCACCGCCGTTGGAGGCTGGCCTGCCCGGCGCCACTACTACCAGTACAGTTACCACCTCCTGCCCGCTGCCGACACCGTGACCCCTTACAACGGGTCGCTCACGGGAGACCAGCAGACAGCGCGCGATAGCGTCGTCAACCTAAACGTCGGCTCCAACCCCGCTGGCGCGATCGCCGGCGCCGTCGTCCTGAACACCAGCAGCGTCAGCATTCCGGCCGGCGGCGCCCAAGCCTTGGCAAGCCTGTCCGGCAGCGGCCAAATCCAAAGGCTTAATCTGAACATGAGCGGCGCAAACGACGCCCAACTCGACGGTCTGCGGCTCCGCGTCCGATACGACGGCCAGGCTCAGAACGCCATCGACGTGCCCGTGGCCCATTTCTTCGGCGCGGGGCACGACCGCGTCCCGTACAAGTCCCTGCCGCTCGGCACCGACGGGCCCGACGGGTTCTACTGCTACTGGCCCATGCCTTACCGCCAAGGCGCCGTCGTCGAACTGTACAACGCGACCGGTTCAGCCATCGGCATCACCTCCGCCGCCGTCGAGTACGAAGCCGGCGCCGTACCCGCCGACGCGTGCTACCTGCATGCGGCCTTCAACGAGGAAACGACAACCGCCGGCCAGACGCATTACCAAATCCTCGCCTTGACAGGCGAAGGCCACTACGTCGGCAACCTCTTGTATGTCAGAAAAGACGGGACGAGCAAAATCATTCTCGAAGGCGACGACATCATCACCGTCGACGGGACCACCCTCTTCGGAACAGGCCTCGAGGATGCCTACAACGGCGGTTACTACTATAACCACGTACTGGAGACCGACGGCACCGGCGCCGATGACGACGACGGCGACGTCGCCAACCCCACCAGCGGGATCGGGCCTTACCACGGCCTGCTGAACATGCACGACATCGACACCGCCAATCCCGCCACCAGTTACCTCAGAACCGACCAGTATCGCTGGCTCATCGGCGACTACGTTCCCTTCTCGGACAGCATGGATGTGCGCATCGAGAACTACGGAAATAGCGGCGACGTGCTCTTTGGCTCGACGGCCTTCTACTACGATATGCTTCGGGTGCCGGGCGACGCCAACATGGACCATATCACCGACGCCCTGGACTACGTGGTCGTGTCGAACCACTACGGCGTCGGCTCGCAGTGGGCCGAGGGCGACGTCAACGGCGACGGCGTGGTCGACGCGCTGGACTACGTGGAGATCTCGAACAACTATGGCTCGCACGCGCCCGAGCCAGCCACCCTGGCCCTCCTGGGTCTCGGCGGGCTGGGATTGTTGGCCCGCCGCCGGGCCGCACTTTGGAGATTATGGACCCCTTGAGGACGACAAGGACGGCCCCCTAGAAGGGCCAGACGAGCGGCGCCAGAAGCACCGTCACGACGCCCATGAGGACGTTCAGCGGCAAGCCGATACGCGGGTAATCCAGGAACCGGTATCCCCCCGGCCCGAAGACCATCAGGTTCGTTTGATAGCCGATGGGCGTGGCAAAACTGGCGGACGCGCCGACCATGATGGCGGCAATGAACGGCATAAAGTTGACGCCGAGGTCTTTCGACGCCGCCAGGGCGATCGGAAAGATCAGAATGGCTGCCGCGTTGTTCGTGATGATCTCCGTGAAGATCGTAGTAGCGGCATAAATCATCGCCAGCGTGAGCCAAGGATGACCGCCCGCCAGGTCGACCAGGCCGCCGGCGATGGCAGCAGCGGCACCTGTTTTCTCGAGGGCGGCCCCGAGCGCGAACGCCGCCGCAATCACCAGCAGGACGTGCCAGTCCACACTTCGGCGTGCCTCCGAAACCCGGCAGCAGCGCGTGAGGAGCATCAGTCCCGCGGCCAGCAGGGCCCCTTTGAGCATGCTCAGCCACCCGGCTGTGACGACCGCCACCATGCCGAACAGAATCAGGAGGGCCACCCAGGACTTCTCATACCGCGGCAGTTCCGAGCCCGGGATCCGGTTGACGAGATAGAAATCCCGCGAATCGCGGTGTTGGGCCACAAAAGACGGCAACGCCTCCAGCAGCAGCGTGTCGCCGGGCTTCAGGACAATGTCACCGATCTTCTCCCGGAGCCGTTCCCCATTGCGGGCCACCGCGATGACCACCGCGTTGTAAACCGTCCGGAATCGCCCTTCTCGGACGCTCACGCCCGCCAGGGGGCAACTATCCGAGACCACCGCTTCCAGCAAGCACCGTTGGGACCGCGGCGCGTCCAACTTGAAAACCTGGTCCGTCGCAGGCTTCAGGCCCCGCATCTTCTGGAGTTCAACCACCGAT
>DATKXO010000180.1:0-18233 GCA_035528995.1 Phycisphaerae bacterium
CGACTATGACCCGGACGTATCGGTGGCCGTAACGCGAGCCTGGGCGCAGGCTCGATCCTCTTTCGGTGCGTTCACGCTGGCCGACGCGATAGCGGCCACAGGACAGGTCGACCCCGCGATTACCGGCTCTTAGTATCGGTCGCGCAGTTGCACCCACCGCTGATCCTCAGCCAACGCATACCTTGAACGACGTATGGCCGTTCTGATACACTCAGAGGCATGAGGGGGGAACGCTGAACCTTCGGTTTGCCTTGTGTCGGCCCTGTCGGCGGTGAGGAGGTCAAGCCATGAGGACCCCACTGTATGTCATCATGCTGTTCCCCTTGAGTTCCGTCGTCCAGGCCGGTCAAACGGAGCACCGTCTCAGCGTCGTGATTCCTCAGGCCGCACACACGATCACCGAAACCGACTCTGGCGACCGGGTGTACGTAGAGGGCTTCGGCACGTTGCACGAAGCGGGCGTCCCGCAACTTCCCGTGCGGATCTTTCCGATTGCTATCCCGCCCGGGGCCGCGGTGGTCCGCGTGTCCTACACGGCTGCCGAACCGGTCACGCTGCCGACGCGGCACGAAGTAGCTCCGGCACCGGTCTGGAAGCCGATCGGCCCGGCGAACGAGCAGGCCCGCACCGCCGAGCAGCAGCGGTTTGACGCCAACCGCGCGGCGATCTACGGCAAGGACGAACCTTACCCGCCGGTGCCGGTCGACTTCGTGCGGACGGCAGGCTACCGCGGCTACAACCTGGCCGAAGTCCGCGTGACGCCGTTGGCATATCGCCCTGCATCCGGCCGACTGCTGCGCTACGACGATATCACGGTTCACGTGGATTACCGCCTGCCGGAGCAGGGAAGCGCGCTCATCGCTGAAGCTTCGCCCGCCGTCCAGCGCAATGCACAGGATCTGATCCTCAACTACGATCAGGCCACCGCCTGGTATACAGGCTTGCACCGGCCAGACAGCGAGCGCTATGAGTTCGTCGTGGTCACGCCCGCGGAGCTGGTCGACAGCGTCGCGCCGCTGGTTGCCTGGGAGCAGCAGAAAGGCCGCGGCACGCAGGTTGTGACGACGCAGTGGATCGCCGCGAACTACACGGGCGTGGATCAGGCGGAGCAGATCCGCGCCTTCCTTCGCGACAAGTACTCGGCTGCTGATTGGGGCATCGAGCACGTGCTGCTGGTCGGCCACTACGACGATCTGCTCATGCGCCTGGTCTGGCAGGACGTCGGCTACGGTCGTCCACAGACGGACGCGTACTACGCCGAGCTTTCCCTGCCGGACGATCAATCGTGGGATTCCGACGGCGACGGGCGCTACGCCGAGGATGAGGATGCGATCGACTTCTATACCGAGATCTGCGTGGGCCGCATCCCCTGGAGTGACCCGGCGACCGTGCAGCATATCTGCCAGAAATCGGTTCTGTTCGAGCAGAGCCACGACCCGACGTACAAGAAGAATATGCTGCTGCTCGGCGGGTTCTTCTGGCCCGATACCGATTGTGCCGAGCTCATGACCACGATTGCGATGTTGCCGCACTTGACCGGCTGGTCCGGCATCTTCATGTATGAGTGGGGCTATTCGGCATACTGGTCGGACTACGACCTCACGAATGCGAACGTCGTGGCCGAGTGGTCGGGCGGCACGTACGCGGTAGTGACGTGGTGCGGCCACGGCTCGCCGACGTCGGCGCACCGCTACTATCCCGACATGCCCGCCTTCATCACGGCGGCCGACTGCGCGGTGCTCAACGACGACTACCCGTCGATCGTCTTCGCCGACTCGTGCCACACGTCCTCTCCGGCGCAGGCCAACCTGGGCCGCGAGATGCTGGGGCAAGGCGCAATCGGCTACGTGGGGGCCACGCAGGTCGCCGGCGGACGGGCATGCTGGGCGAAGCCGGCGGACGGCTCGAGCCAGACGCTGAACTACCTGTTCACCAGCTATGTTTCCTGCGGCCGCTACACGCAGGGCGAGGCGCTACAACGCGCCCTACGCGAGACCTACCTCCAAGGGTTGTGGCGCTGGCCGAGGTACGAGGTGCTCGAATGGGGCGCGCTCTACGGCAACCCCGACCTGGGCATCGGCGCGGTTCCCGCATTGCACATTCAGTTCCCGGACGGCCTGCCGGACCAGGTCGCCCCAGGCGCTCCGGCCGTCATCCCCCTTCGCATCGATCCGGTGCAGGACACGCTGGTGGCCGGCTCGGAGACGCTGCACTACCGAACGGACGGCGGCACGTTCCAGACCGTGCCACTGACGTCTCTTGGCGACAGGAACTACGAAGCCGTGTTGCCGGTGCTGTGCTGCGGTCAGACACCGGAGTTCTACGTGAGCGCGAGCGGCACGCAGAGCGGCCTGGTAACGCAGCCGGCGAATGCGCCCAGCGAGGTCTTCACCGCGTCCGTGGGCACCTTCACGGCGGTTTTTCACGACGACTTCGAGGAGTTCAACGGGTGGATGGCGGAGAACCTGGGCGCGACCGACGGCAACTGGCAGCGCGACGTGCCGGTCAACGATCCCAATTACTCCTATGATCCGTTCTCCGACGCCGATGGCAGCGGCAAGTGCTGTCTCACCGCGAATCGCCTGGGCGACAGCGACGTCGACGGCGGCGGCGTGCGGCTGACCTCGCCGCTGGTCGACATGACGGCCGCGAACATCACGCTGCGATACAGCTTCTACCTCTACGCCGAGGACCAGGGACCGTCCGACTACCTACTTGTCGAGGTCAGCAGCAACGCCCTGGCGGGGCCTTGGCGGGAACTGGTGCGGCACCTCTACAACAATGGTCTGAGCTGGCGGACCGATTCGTTCACGGGCGCCGATCTGCAGGCCCTGGGAATTCCACTAACCGACCAAATGCACGTGCGTTTCACCGCCCAGGATGGCGGCAGCAATGACGTGGTCGAGGCGGGAGTGGACGCATTCGAGGTGTTGAGCTTCGACTGCGCCTACGCCCTGCCCGGCGATCTGGACGGCGACTGCACTGTGGATCTCGACGACTTCCTGCTTCTCTCCGAGTGCATCGCAGGACCGCAAGTGACTACGCCGCCACCTTCCTGTGATCCGGGCGATTTCGCCCACGGAGACCTCGACGCGGATGGAGACCTGGATGTGGAGGACTTCGCGGCCTTCCAGGCGGCCTTCGACGTGAACTGAGGGCGGACCCGCTCGAAGCGTATCGGCGTGCACTCCCAGAGCGACCGCACCTGCGCCCGTTGGCTCGTCCGCCGCGACCGCTCAACCGTGACCAGCAGACACCGTTTTTGCCAGGCTGCCGACGATGGTCCGCGCGGCCTTAACTTAGGTCCTGCGCAGCGTGATGTTCAACGTCGAGCCGGCGATCCTGGCATCCTTTGCACCGGCCGGGTTGTCCACGTCTGAGTCACGGACCTCGGTCGCCAGGGTCTCGGCGGCGATGTAGTCGCCGCAACGGGCGATGGCCGCTCTCAGCAGGTCGGACTCGGTCCGCAGGCTCAGGACGATGCGGTCCTCCAACTCGAGACCGGCCTCCTTTCGGGTCACCTGCACGAAGCGTACGATGTCTCGGGCCACGCCCTCCTGCTTCAGCTCTTCGGTGATCCGGCGGTCCAGCAGAACGACCGTGCCGCCGTCGGCCGCGGCGATCCAATCAACGCCGTACGAACGGGTGACGGTGATCTCTTCCGCGTCGAGGTGAACCGCCTGACCCTCCACCTCGACCTCGACGCTGAACCCGTCCTCGACGCGGCTGGCGATCGCGGCATGGTCGGCGGCCTCAACGACCGCGGCGATGGCCGCGAACTGCCTGCCGTACTTCGGGCCGGCCAGCTTCTTGTTCAGCGCTACGCTGATGGTGCACATTTCGGCCACGCTGTCGCGCACGGTGATCTGCTTGACGTTGAGCTCCTCGAGCATGTGCGACTCGAACTTGGCCACGGCCGCCCGCTCCGTTTCGTCGTACGGCGTGACGATCATCTCCGCCAGGGGCTGACGCACCTTGAGCTTGGACGCCGTGCGGGCCGACCGGGCCAGCGACACGATCTTCAACGAAGCGGCCACCTGCTGCGACAGCTCCCGGTCGATCAGCTTCTCATCCACGTCCGGGAAGGGCAGGTGGTGCACGCTCTTCGGCGATCCCGGAACCTGGTTGGCCACCAGGTTCTGGTAGATTACCTCGCTGAGAAACACGGTCACCGGCGCGATCGCACGGTTCAGCGTGGTCAGCACCTCATACAACGTCTGGTAGGCCGCCCGCTTGTCGTCCGACCACTCGCTCTTCCAGAACCGCCTGCGGGAACGCTTGATGTACCAGGTGCTCAGGTCCGCGACGAACTTGTCCGTCCGGACGCACATCGACCGCACGTCAAAAGCGCCATAGGCCCGCCGGGCCTCGGCCACAAGCAGTTGCAGCTCGGACAGGATCCAGCGGTCCAGGTCGGTCCGCTGCTCGACGGGCAGCTTCTCGGCCATCGGATCGAACCCGTCCAGCCGGGCATAGTTGGCGAAGAACGAGTACGTGTTCCACAGCGGCAGGATGAATCGCTTGCGCGTCTCGTTGGCGTGCCTGGGGCCGAAAGGCAGGTTCCGCTCCGGCGGATGGTCGCAATACATCCATCGCATCACGTCCACGCCGAGGGTCTCGGCCGCCTGGTCGAAGTCCACGGCGTTGCCGGCCGACTTGCTCATCGGACGCCCCTGGTCGTCCACCACCAGCCCGTACCCCTTCAGCGTCTTGAACGGTGACTTGTCCACCATGTACGTGCTGATGGCCAGAAGTGCGTAGAACCAGTTGCGGAACTGCCCGGGCAGCGACTCGACCACGAAGTCGGCCGGGAACCACTGTTCCCAGTACTTGCGATCCTCGAAATAACCCATGGTCGAGAACGACACGATGCTGGCGTCCAGCCACGGGTTGCCCACATCGCCGACGCGCGAAACCGAATCGTTGCCGCACTCGGCGCACTCGATCTTGATGGCGTCCACCCAGGGCCGATGCGGCGTGTGCCCGTCGAACTCCTCCCAGCCCGAGACGGCCCGCTTCTCGAGTTCCTGGCGCCCGCCGATGACCTCGAAGTGGCCGCACTTCTCGCACTCCCAGATGGGCAGGGCCAGCCCCCAGAAGCGCTTCTTCGAGATCATCCAGTCGCCCATGTTCCGTAGCCAGTCCAGCTCCCTCTCCATGCCCCATTCGGGGATCCACTGGGCCGACCGGGTCGCCTCCATGATCCGATCCCGCCAGTCCATCTTGATGAACCACTCGTCCACCAGCCGATAGACCAGCTCGTCCCGACACCGCCAGCAGTGCGGATAGCGGTGCAGGTAGCTCTCCCGGGCCACCAGGAACCCGCGCGACCGAAGGTCGGCGACGATGTCCTCGGCCACCTCGTCGAACCGGCGCCCGGTGAACTCGCCAAACCCCGGCCCGAACTTGCCGTTCTCCTCGAGCGGTGCAATGGCCGGCAGCTCCATCTCCTTGCCCAGGTGGTAGTCCTCGCTGCCGCAACCGGGGGCGATGTGGACGATTCCCGACCCCTCCGTCTCGCTGACCAGATCCCACTCGACCACCCGATGGGCCTTACGCCCTTCGACCTGCCCTTCCAGCCGATCGAACGGTCCCTCGTAGGTCAGGCCGACCAGGTCCTTGCCCTGCACCTCACCGAGCACCTCGTACCCGCCGGCGTCGTCGAAGATGGCCTGGATCGACTTGAGCGGTGCGGCCCCGTACTTCTCCGCCTTCTCCACCGGGTGGCTGCGCGGATTCTCGAAGTTGTCCTTGCCGACGTAGTAGACCGTGTCGCCCTGGCGGACCTTCAGATAGGTCAGCTCCGGATGCACCGCAGCCGCCACGTTCGAGGTCAGCGTCCAGGGCGTCGTGGTCCAGACCAGCAGGGCCTCGCCCGCCCGCTCGCGGATGGGGAACCGCAGGAACACCGAGATATGCGGCACCTCGCGATACCCCTCGGCCACCTCCATCTGGCTGATGCCGCAGCCGCACCGGGCGCACCAGGGCATCACGTCGGCCCCCTTGTAGATCCGCCCGTCGTCGTAGCACCTCTTGAGGAAATCCCAGATGCCGTAGTTGTTGACGTCCGACATGGT
The DNA here is from genome assembly GCA_035528995.1 of Phycisphaerae bacterium. GTDB lineage: Bacteria > Planctomycetota > Phycisphaerae > UBA1845 > UBA1845 > DATKXO01. The sequence goes on from DATKXO010000180.1 coordinate 6,078, forward strand.
GTAGTACGAGTTGTCCCAGTCCATCCACTGGCCGAGCCGCACGGACTGCGCCGTTTGGATGCCGGCATACTTGCGAACCCGGGCCTTGCACTCCTCGACGAATCGGTCGATGCCGAAGGCCTCGATCTCCTTCTTGTCGCTGAAGCCGCGCTCCTTCTCGACCTCGACTTCCACCCACAACCCCTGGCAGTCGAACCCGTTCTGATAGCGCAGGTCCTCACCCAGCGCGGCGTGGTAACGCTGGTAGACGTCCTTGTACGTCCGGCCCCAGGCGTGGTGAACGCCCATGGGATTGTTGGCCGTGATCGGGCCGTCCAGGAAGGACCACTTCTTCTTGCCGGCGTTCTGGGCCCGCAGAGCCTCGAACGCCCCGGTCTCCTTCCAGAACGCCAGGATATCCCGCTCGGCCGCGGGGAAGTCGATCTTGGGTTCAACCTTCTCGAAAGCCATCGAAGCCTCCTTGGGTCCCGCCTTCCACCCCTAGGCCCCTCGGCTGTCGCTGAGCCGGCCTCCGTGGACCGCCGTCCGTTCCGGCCGGGCCATCAGACGGAAACCGCGCAATATATCGTCATCCCGCCCCGCTGTGAACTGCCCGTTTACCGGTCATCCGGGCACGATGCCCACCGTTGGCTCGGGTGCCTTGCCAGCGCGCATGGAAAACGCCGGTCACGAGTTTCCTCATGGCCGGCGTTTGTCGTGTCCCTGCCGTATCCCCATTCAACGGCCGGGCTAAGATCTGGGGTGGGCCTCGTCGTAGGCCTTCTTGAGCCTCGCGGTCGTCAAGTGGGTGTAGATCTGGGTGGTGGACAGCGACTGGTGACCGAGCAGCTCCTGCACGCTCCGCAGGTCGGCCCCGTTGTTGAGCATGTGCGTGGCGAAGCTGTGCCGTAGCGTGTGCGGGCTGATGCTGGGGTCCAGGCCCGCCTGGGCCAGGTACTTGTCCAGCTTCCGGCGGACGCTGCGCGTGCTCAGCCGCTGGCCGTGTTTGTTGGCGAACATGGCCTGCTGATCGAAGTTAGCCGACCGCGGGTCGGCCCTACGCATGTCGAGGTACTTACGAACGGCGGCCAAGGCCGTCGGGCCGATCGGCGTGGTTCGCTGTTTCTTGCCCTTTCCCCGAACGTGGACGCACTGACCGACGTAGTCCACGTCGTCCATGTTCAGATCGACCAGCTCGCTGACCCGCAGTCCGGTCGAGTAGAGCACCTCGAGCATGGCCCGGTCGCGGGCACCCAGCAGAGTGTTGACGTCCGGGGTGTTGAGCAGGATGCCGATCTGCTCGGGCTCGAGGAACTTGGGCAGCCGCTTCTCCTGCTTCGGCGTGCGGATGGTGGCCAACGGATTGCCGTCGACGTAACCGCGGCGCCGGCAGAACTTGTAGAAGCTGCGCAGCGTGGCCAGCTTCCGGGCCGTGGTGGACTTGGAGTAGTCCTGCTGACCCAGGAAGCCCAGGAACCGGCGGATCGTGTCGGTGTCCATGGCCACGAGCTTCTGACGGACTTCCGTCTGCGAAGTCGTGGACGTGACCGTGGCCGTCGAGCCACCCGGTCCACCGTAGACCGACCCCGACTGTCCGAACGCCGCCGATCCCTCGCCGGTCGGGGCAGTGCCCGGCCCACAGAGAAAGCCGGTGAACTGCCTGAGGTCGGCCGCGTAGCACTTGGCCGTGTGCGGCGAGAAGTGCCGCTCGTACGTCAGGTAGTTGAGGAACTCGGTTACCAACGAATTCTCGGTCATGATCGCTTCACTACGCAGCGGCGAAGGCCACATACTTACCCGACCGGGGGCTCCGGGTCCTGCACAGCACTCCGGCCTACTTGGCGACTTGATCGAGCTCCTTCTCAAGGCGGCGGCCCATCTGGTATGAAAGGACGGCTGCATCGAACCAGTCGAACTGGCTGCCCTTGTCCGAGGCAAGCGAAGCAAAAGCCTCGATCACCTCGGCCTCCTGACCGGCCTGATAGCGGAAGACGAACCGGTCCTTTCCTTTCACCAGACTCAATTGCCGAATCACCTTCATGGCTGTCCCGCCGCCTCCACCTGCTCCTGGCTCACCATCCTGGCCTGAGGAGGGAACACCATCGCTTCGAGAATCGTCGCGCAGCAGAATCGCAGGTAGTCGGTCTGGCTGACCAGGTACAGTCGCCATCCGTAGGGGCTGTCTCTCGTACCGCGGCGCCTGGCAAACGTCTTGACCTGCTGGACGATGTAGTGGTGCGAAGCGTTGAAAGTCCGCTGGGCTTGGACAAGCAGTCGCCCCGGCGGCTCCTGCGTCGGGTTCGCGGCAACCAGACCAGCCTGCCCAGCCACCAGCATCGGATCGAGTTCATCTTCCGGCCGGCACCAAGGTGCTTGGCCGTACAGTTGAGCGGCGAGTCCGACGGTTGGTGGATCGTAGGGGTCATACTCGGTTATCGCGAAGACCAGGACTGCGTCCGCCCCAAGTTGTTCGCCAATCTCCAGTGCGTGCCGCGGCGACTCGACCTCGTTTCGTCCCTGCCGGGCCAGCACCGCCAGGACCCGGCTGACGGGGATCACGGTGATCCCCTCGACGTAGCCCAGTTCGCTGGCCATCAGATCGGCCACGGTGTTGCGATCGAAGTCCGGCGACCCGCTGAAATTCAAGGCCGGCGCGACCGCGATCGTCATGGGCCCCAACATGGGGTTGGGCACCCGGGCCGGGTCAAAGGCCAACGGCTCCTTCTGGCTGCATCCGGTCGCCGCAATCCAGCTTCCGGCAATCAGAAGGAACAGAGGGCATGAACTCCCTTTCACTCGTGCCCGCAGGGTCATCCGTGATCCCCGCCTGGTTGTTGCACCGCTCGGTCCCGTCCTGCGGCCTCCAGGCCTGCGGGCAACCGTGCGGGTTTCTACCCACTCGGCCGGTGGTAGACCGGACTTCGGGGCACCTCTTCTCATCGTCAGAACCAACCGGGCGCTGGAGTTCGGGATCGGTTTCCCAGCAATTTCACGAGCCCTCTCGCGTTAACGCGCCGTCCTGTCGGCGGCCGGACTCAACGCTCCGGAATGGGCCGGCCTCCGGTCTGCCTATCAAGGGCCGCCCCACAGATGGTTGTTCCGGCCGGGTTCCGTTCACGCCCGGACCGCCCAAGCGCTGTCCGATAACATCTTTCCTTATCGACCCGCTTTTCCGTCAAACTCCAGCCTGCGGGCGGCGCAACCTTCGCGCGTCGATCGGCGAAAACTGCGCTGTTCAGAACCTCGCCGTGCGGCCAGGATGGAGCGACCGATGGGCGCCTCGCCACCTTCGAATCGGTCGTCGCCGCCGTCTCTGCGGCGGCATCCGCCTCCGCCAGAAGAACGGCCACACCGTTCTGGTGGTAGTCGAAGCGCAGCGGATGAACGTCACCCACCAGTCGAAAGCGCTTGCTCAGCCAGGCGAGGCGTTGCGGCGGAATCCCGCCGGTCGAGTACGCCATTACGCACCAGACGCGCCGCCCCTGCTGCAGAAGCTCATCCACGGCCGCTACCGGATCGGCGGGGTACAAGTCGGCACGAGGGGTCGAAAGGTAATAACGGACGTTGACGCACTGCCTCGACCACAACACGTCACCAGGCTGGGCACGTGCCGCCACGAATGCGGCCGCCGTTCGGTAGTCCGGCCGGTTGCCGTCGACGTAGTAGCTTGCGATCGAAGGAAGGATCAGGGCAGGCACCGCCCCCAGCGCGGCCAGGCCCAGCGACCAGTGGTGCTGCCACGCTGTTTGGGCGACGCGCCCGAGCGCGACGGCCGCCAACAGGTGCAACGGCAGGGTCATGGCGAAGACGTAGTCGGCCCGGAAGCTCATGACCAGCGGGCCGAGGACACACGCGACGGTGACGGCCATCGAACACAGCACGGCCCAGTACAGATGGCGCTGGCGTGTGGCCACCACCCAGACACCCGCTGCGAGCGCTGCCAGCGAGATCGGCAGCGTCAGGTTGTTCACCAGACTGGCCAGGCAGCGTTCGGGCAACATGTACCACCAGGCCCCCTGCATGAACCCGCGCGTGAAATGTCGGATCAGCAGGCAATCGACCGCCAGGGCAGCCAGCATGACCGCGGCGGCGACCCAATGGCCCCGCTGCCGGTGACAACGGTCAGTCGCGATCTTGCACATCTGCCATCCGGTCAGGACGGCCAGCAGCAGTACGCAACTGCTGTGCGAAAGCGCCGCCAGCAGGCAGAACGCGGTGGCCGCACACAATCGTCGCCAGTCGTGCCGGGCGAAACCGGCGTCCGCCAGGAGGAACCCAAACACGGCGAAGAAGAACGCGATCGAATAGGGCCGATGGTTCTGGGCATGAAACAGTCCCCATGGCCAGGCGATCAGGACAGCCACCAGCGCCGCGGCCACCCAGGGACCTCGCGATCGCCAGACCAGCCAGACGGCCGTCAGCACGCCCAGCGTCGAGAACAGCACCAGGGGAAGCCGGGCCGTCAGCTCCGATTTCGGCACCAGGTCATGCCACACTCCCAGGATCCCAAAACCCAATGGACAGGCGTGGATGAACTGCTCGTGCGGCGAGCTGTAGCCTGTCGGGTGCCAATACGACGTCTTGAACAGCATGGACGCGTCGTAGTACGTGACCAGCTCATCCCCCCAGAACGACCAGTGGCCGGCCTGGAAGAGGCGCAAACCCAGCGTTGCCGCAACCAGCAAGGTCACGCCGGCCGCGATCGTCATGCGGCGAACGGCCGCTGGGCGCGCGATCCCGTTGCGGGGACAGGTCGGTTCGACAGGCCACTGTAGCGTTGTCACTGCGCAGACTCCTTCCACTGTCAGATGCGTCGTCGGCGTTATTGGACCATCGACGGATAATCGGACGTTCTTGAGATGCGCTCCCCCATACGCACGGGCATGTCCGATTTCGCAGAGACCGGTAACTGGAGCACCACCGCGCCGTCGTCGATAGATGAGACGAGTTATCGGCCCGCGGTGCGGTCTGCGCGCTCGCCCGGCCAAACCACCGGGATGGAGAATCGGCATGAGCGCCCGGTCTTCAAACGCAACGACGCACTCGCCGACCAGGGGCGCGGGCTCGCTGGTCGCCGACGGCAAGCATGTCCTGGAACAGACGCTCGCGCCGCCGGCCGACACGTCGGAGCATACCCCCCTACCGCAGGCCCGGAAGCTCACGCGCTGCAGCGTCGTCGTACCGGCCTATAACGAACAGGACAACCTCGAGTCGCTGCACGCCCGGCTGACGGCCGTGTTGGCCGGAACGGGCGCGGATTACGAGATCATCCTCGTTGACGACGGCAGCGCCGACGCGACGCTCGAGGTGATGCGCAAGCTGGCGGCGGCGGATCCGCATGTGCGTTTCGTGTCGTTCGCCCGCAACTTCGGGCATGAGGCGGCTTCGACTGCCGGCCTGGATCGGGCGAGCGGCGACGTCGTGGTGCTCATGGACGCCGACTTACAGGACCCGCCCGAACTGATCCCGGAACTCATCGATCAATGGGCACAGGGCCACGACGTGGTGTACGCACAGCGTCGCCGGCGGGAGGGCGAATCGCTCTTCAAGCGGCTGACCGCGTGGGCCTTCTATCGCACGCTCAACGCCGTGACCCCCACTCCGATCCCGGCCGACACCGGAGATTTTCGGCTCATGGACCGCGAGGTGGTCGGGCAGTTCCGGCGCATGCGCGAGGCGAACCGTTTCGTGCGCGGCATGATCGCCTGGGTGGGCCACCGCCAGACGGCCGTCCAGTTCGATCGGCCGGCCCGACACGCCGGCGAGGCCAAGTACAATCTGTTTAAGCTGATGGCCCTGTCGCTCGACGCGGCCATGGGGTTCTCGACCTTCCCGTTGCGGGTGGCGACCGTGCTGGGCCTGATCACGACGGTAGGCGCGGTGGTGGCCGGGTCGGCCGTCGTGATTCACAAGCTCTTCTTCGGCCTGGCGGTCGAGGGCTACGCCCTGCTGGCGGCGGGCATCTTCTTCCTCGGCGGCGTCCAGATGCTCCTGCTGGGCATCCTGGGCGAGTACATCGGGCGCATCTACACGCAGGTGCAACAGCGACCGCTGTACGTGGTGAAGGAAGAGCGGTAGTCTGGTCACGCCAGGACCGTGGCCCAGGACAGCGCCAGCCGAGGAAACGTGCGACCCAGTGGATTCGGGCGCTGCGCGGGGGTAGAGTACCTGTGCGACAAGTGGTGTTGCCATGATCGAGTCCGTCGAGTTCAAGAACTTCAAGGTACTACGAGACGCGACTCTGCCGCTCGGTAGATTCACGCTCCTCATAGGCCCCAACGGCAGCGGCAAAACGACCGCACTGCAGGGCCTCGATGCCAGCCGAGCCCCCGTTGGATACTCGTTCTGGCAGGTGCTCAGTACGGCTGGCGTCGATCCCAACAAGGGTGAGGCGGTGCAGATCATCCTCGAATGGTCAGCCCAGGAAGGACACGCGACCACGTCCATCACCTGGCCCCCGGACGCTCGTCCCACAGTCGAACATAATGAGCTACCCCCGTTTAGGCCGGGCCAGCTTTGGCAGAACGTACTGAATGACACTATGAAGGGTATTCGGCTCTACTGCCTGGAGGCAAGCGTCATCGCCCAACCCGTACAGCTTCAGCCCAGCATGGAGCTTCAGCGAAACGGTCACTGCCTGCCCGGTGTCCTGGATCGTCTGAGGGACGGGGCTCCGGAGAGATTTGAGGCCTTGAATGACGAACTCGGACGGTGGCTACCCGAATTCGATAAGATCCTGTTTTCTACGCCGGGATCCGGGTTGCGCGGAATTGCGTTGCGGACCCGACGAGGGCAACATGAGATTCCGGCAGCGAACCTCTCGCAAGGGACGTTGCTCGCCCTGACAATACTCACGCTCGCGTACCTACCAGCCCCCCCACCGCTCATCGGCCTGGAGGAGCCGGACCGCGGCATCCATCCTCGTCTACTTCGCGACGTGAGGGACGCCCTGTATCGGCTCAGCTATCCCGAGCAGTTTGGTGAGGAGCGCGAGCCAGTACAAGTTGTGGCGACCACACACTCGCCGTACATGCTCGATTTGTATAGGGACCACCCTGAGGAGATCGTAATCGCGCAGAAGAACGGCCAAGAAGCGAGGTTCGAGCGTCTTACCGACCGGCCGGACGTGGACGAGATCCTTCAGGACGCCCACCTCGGCGATCTGTGGTACAGCGGCATTCTGGGCGGGGTGCCAGCAGAGCAATGAAGGTCGCTGTCCTGAGCGAGTCGCCGGCGGACGAAGCGGCCATCCGCATCCTTGTCGACGGGATTCTCGGCGAAGAAACGGAGTTGCCTCCCCCATTCCGCCTGCGGTCACGCGGTTGGCCCTCCGTCAGAGGTATTCTGTCGAGCGTTATCAAGCACTTCCAATACCAGACCGATGCCGATGGGCTCGCGGTCGTTGTCGACGCGAACGGCTCACCCTTGGATGATCCGTGTGCTGGCGAAGTAGCGAAGGGCGCCCGCCGTTCACGCGTAGCGGAGTTGCACGAGGTCATTGAAGGCGTGCGCGGGCAGCTAAAGCAGGTGCCTGGACGAGAGACGCTCCGCGTTGCCGTCGGCGTGGCAGCACCGGCCATCGAAGCCTGGTATCTCTGCGGGGTCGACCCTGGCGCGACCGAGACATCCTGGATGCGCGAGTTGGCGGAAGGCACACAAGCGCGGGGGAAAATCCTATCGCTGAAGCGCCAGGTGTACGGCACAGACCGGTATTCGATCGCTCTGGAGACCGAGCGCGCCGTCGAGCATGCCCGCCGTCTGGCGAAAGACCTGAATCTGCTCGAGAAGCACTTCCCTGCAGGGTTCGGCACCTTCGCCAAGAATGTGCGCAGTTGGGCAGGTGCGGAGGCTCGCTGACGTCCATCACACCTGCCGCCAGGGCAACTGGCGTGTCGCGACCGCGACTGCCGGGGCGGCCAGCCAGCCGCATATGTGGCGTCAACCTACTCGGCGAGTTCCGCCAGCAATTCCGTTACGCGGGCAAGGTGGTAATCGTCGTGCTCGGCCAGGAAGTACATCATGTCCACGATGCGCATCGGTTTGTCCAGGCGGGGATGGTGGATGGTCTGGCCGAAGCGGTCGGGGTCGAGCTGTTCGAGCCGCCCGACGAGCTTGCCCCTCTCCTGCCGAAAGGCGGTCAGAATCGACTCGATCGGACGCTCGTTGTGTTTCGCTTCGTGCGTCTTGCGGTTGGACATGTCTGCCGGCCGAAGCACCTCCACGCCCGCGTCGTAATCATCGAGGCGGCCCAGGAACAACGCCTCGACGTTGAGCAGGTGGCCGACGTTCTCCTGGATGGACCACGGCCCACTTGCCGGACGTTGCGTCAGGACGTCGGGCGGCAGGCCGCGGACTCTTTCCTCGATACGGGCCGGCGTTCCTCGCAGGCGCTCCAGCATCTCGTGATGCAATTGGACGGGGAAACCGAAGTCAAACGTCCGCTCGATCCAGGGAATCCGGTCGGCCATGCTAGTCGCTCCCTTTGTCCCGCGCGTGGTGGGAAGGTCCGCTTGCACGAGAAGACATCGATTCTACCCCGAACAGCCTGATCCGGCGGCCTCGCTGCGCGTCGTCGTCGAACGGGATACGCGGGTCCATGCCGCGGCGGGCATCAACCGGGCGGACTTCCCCAATTCGTGTGCGTCACCAAGGAAGCGACCGGGCCCGCTACCCGGTCCCTTCGCCAGCCTTCTACCCTCCTGCCCCAGCCTTCTTCTGCTCTTCGACCTTCTCGATCAGCAGGGTCAGCCGGTCGGCCTTTCTCTTGAAGTATCCCACATACTGGATGCGACCGTGGTCAAAGAGAGCGAACGTAACCAGGCCGGAAACGAACGCGAGAACCAGCGGAAAAACAGCCGCGGGCCAGGGGGCCTGCACCAGGTTCCTCACCCCGATGGCCAACAGTGTCGCCGTCAGCGCGCCCAGGGGAAGGATCATGTTCATGGTCACTTCCAGGTACCGGTAGTAATCGGCTCCCAGATTGGGTAGCCGCGCGAGAAACGCCTCGTCGGTGATCTTGCCCGTGAAGTACGTCTCCGTGCGGCGATCCGGACGGGCGTACAGGATGTCGTAGGTCTTCTTCTTGTACTTCTTCAGGTATCGGTAGTAGCGACCCGTGTAGAAGAGCCTGCCCGAGACCTGGGCCAGAACCGAGCCAAGGATGTAACCGGCAATAAACAGGGCAATGAAATGCTCGGCCAACACATCGAGGTTCGTCTTGAGCAGCAGGGCCTCCTCGACACCGGCATTCGCGTTGGCGGCGTCCTCGAGCCGCCTGCCCTGCTCGGCCAAGGCGCGCTGAAGCGATTTCTGGGCCATGGAAAGTTCGGCGTTCTTCCGAGCCTTCGCTTCGCCGGACAGCGACAGGTGCTGCACCTCGGCCTCCAGGCGGTCCACCTGCTCTTGGCGTTCCTCGACGCGCCCGGTTGCGGCAACCGCCTCTTTCCGCGCCGCGTCGGCCCGATGCCTGGCCTGCTGACGGCCGGAATAGGGGAAGACCTCCAATTCCGTGAAGGAGGTCAGGAGCAGGAGGATGGCCACGGTCAGGATGATGCCCGGGGCAAGATTGGTGGCGACCTTTCCGAGGTGCGTGTTATCGGCGAACTTTACGAGGAAGTCGGCGAGACTGCTGCTCATGTCCTGCTCCCTTGCTCGACGTGACGACCAAGACGGCGGAAGGGCAGCGTACCCTGAGAATCAAGGCAGGAAAAGCGAGAAACCGGCGATCGTCTGAGGCACAACACACTGGGGGCGATCCGACGGAGGCGCTCCGCGGCCCGTCAGCGGGCTTCACCGTTCGAATTACTGTTTGTTTATGCCGTTGGGGTGCCCGCCGATTCGGCGTCTCTTTGACGACACAGGCCGCGCGAACTCCCGACGCCGTCGGGACGGGTTCCGTTCGCGGGTCGTGAATCGGCGCGCTCATCCTGGTAAGGGTATCACAGGCTCTTCAGACGTTGTTCCTTGTCGTAGGTCTGCAGGGCCTCGACCAAGCCATCCAGCTCGCCCTGCATGATCTTGTCCAGGCTGTAGAGGTCCAGGTTGATGCGGTGGTCGCTGCAGCGGTTCTGGGGGAAGTTGTAGGTGCGGACGCGCTGGGAACGGTCGCCGGAGCCAATCATGTTTCTTCGGGTGTCGGCCCGCTCGGCCGTTTGGGCGCTGTTGATCTGGTCGTACAGACGGGTGGTCATGAGGCGGCGGGCCTTGGCCCGGTTTTTGTGCTGTGACTTCTCGTCGCGCATGGAGACGGTAATGCCCGTGTCCTTGTGGACCAGACGGATGGCCGACGAGACCTTGTTGACGTTCTGCCCGCCTGGTCCGCCGGCGCGGCTGACGAACTCCTCGACGTCGGTCTCCCAGTTGATAGCGACGTTGACCGCGTCGGGCTCGGGCAGAACGGCCACGGTGGCGGCCGAGGTGTGGATGCGCCCCTGGGCCTCGGTCTCGGGGACGCGCTGCACACGATGTCCGCCGCCCTCATAGCCCAGACTGCGGTAGACGTCCTCGCCCTTGATGTTCAGGACGATTTCCTTCAGGCCGCCCAGGTCCGAGCCAGATTGATCGAGGACCTCGACCTTGTAGCCCTTCCGCTCACAGTAGCGCAGGTACATCACGTAGAGGTCGCGGGCGAACAGGGCGGCCTCGTTGCCGCCGGTGCCGGCCCGGATCTCCAGGATGACCGAGTTGACGGCCGCGTCGTCCTCGGTGACGACCAGTTCCTTGAGCCGCTCGAGCATGGCGTCGTGACGCTGCTGCAACTCGTCGACCTCGGCCTCGGCCAGCTCGCGCAGGTCCTGATCGTAGGCCGGGTCCTGGATAATGCTGCGATGTTCGGCCAGGTCGTGCCGAACCGCGCGGAAAGCGACGTAGGGATCGGCCAGCCGCTTGAGGCGGCCGACCTCCTTGGCGATGGTGATGCTGCGGCTCGGATCGCCGGCGACGGCCGGATCGCTCAACTGTCCGTTGAGCTGGTCGCGCCGTTGGGCGATTTCCTCCAGCTTGGCGATCAATCTGTTGTCCACTTCTTCAGCCATGGCTCATCGACCCCGTTCGCTCGAGCAAGACAGATGCCTTGGATTCAGGCATACAAAAACCACGCCTTCGAGCGGCCGACGACCATCGGCGCGCAGTGGCGTGGTTTGAACTTGCCCGGGCAGCTAGGCCCGGCCGACGCTCTTCTTTGTGCTCGGCTTCTTGAAGTAGTCGTCTCCGAACTTCTTCTGGAAGCGCTCGACCCGACCCAGCGTGTCGACGAACTTCTGCTGCCCGGTGAAGAACGGATGGCACTGCGAGCAGATCTCGACGTTCACTTTGGGCACCGTGCTGCGGGTCACGAACGTATGCCCGCAACCGCACTTCACCGTACAGTCCATGTACTTGGGATGGATGTCCTTCTTCATCTTCGCCCCCTTCGTCGGGCAAACGCATCGAACCCTGTACTATATCATATTCCGGCCAGGTCGCAAGGGCGGCGTACTCGGGACCGGCATTCTGCCGAAACCGGCCGCAGGCGAGGCGGACCGGTCCGCGATTCAGCCTCTAACTGCTTCCCTCTACTGAACTTACGGACCGCCGCGGCTCACGAGAATCGGTAGCAGCCGGACACGGGCCCTTGGCGGCACACGTGCCGGTTGCTGCCGGAGTATGGTTGCCGATCGATCGACGGCCGGCGTGAGGGCTACATCATGCCGCCCATGCCGCCCATGCCACCCATTCCGCCGGGCATGCCCCCACCCCCGCCGGGCATCCGCTTCTTCTCTTCCTTGATCTCGCTGACGACCGCGTCGGTGGTGAGCAGCAGGCTGGCGACGCTGGCCGCATTCTGCAGGGCGATCCGCTCGACCTTGGTCGGCACCAGCACGCCCATCTTGATCATGTCGCCGAACTCGGCGGTCAGGGCGTTGTAGCCGAAGTTCGGATCCTTGGCCTCGGCCACCTTGTTCCAGACGGTGGTGCCCTCGAGACCGGCGTTTGCGGCGATCTGCTTGATGGGGGCACACAGGGCACGCCGGACGATATCCACGCCGGTGCGCTGGTCGCCGTTGAGCTTCTTGCTCAACCTGTCCAGGGCGGAGATGGCCCTGAGTACGGCCACACCACCACCGGGCAGGACGCCCTCCTCGACGGCCGCCCGGCAGGCATGCAGGGCGTCCTCGACGCGGGCCTACTTCTCCTTCA
>DATKXO010000181.1:0-26055 GCA_035528995.1 Phycisphaerae bacterium
GACGAGCTGATGATCATCACCGCAAAAGGCATCATGCTGCGGACCGACCTGGCCGACATCCGCGAGATCGGCCGGGCCACGCAGGGCGTGCGCATGATCCGCCCGGACGAGGGTGACCGGGTGGTGGCCGTCGCCAAGATCGCCGCCGAGCAACATGACGAGGACGAAGACGCCGCCGACGTGATCGGTGACCAGGCGTCGGACTCCGAAGAGGCGTCAGCAGAACCCGGTGGCAGCGATGCCCCATCGAATCCGGCTGCGCCTCCTCCCCACGAAGACGCCAGCGGCCAAGACAATTAGGGGCGGACGTGCATTAAGTGGAGGAGAAGCATCCGGCCGCAAGGCTGATGCGGTCGCACGGCGTCGCCTGAACACCGCACGGCGGCAGGACGCCCTTCTACTTCTTGATCTCGATCTTGACGACTTCCATCACCGACTTGGTGGCGAACTCGCCCTTGGTCTCGGTGATCGATTTGAGGAGCTGGCCGGGGACCTCGTCGCAGTTCCACATCTTGCTGGTCATGACCATCCCGGCCTGCTTCATCTCGGTGCGGACCCACTTGGCCTTGAATTTCGTGCCGGCGACCTCGATCTCCTCCTCGCCCTGCTCGGTCTCGTAGCCGGGGGCCTTCTGTTCCTCGTGTTCCGCCGGCGCCTTTTCCGTCTCGATCGTGTAGGTGGCCGGATACTCCTGCTGCGTGGGCGGGTTCTCGAACTTCTCGCCGTTCATCTCGGTGACGCCGGTCGTCTCGACGACGACTTTCTGGGGTGTCACTTCCTTCAGGGTGTGGGTCATGGTGGTCTTGGTCTTCTGCCCGGCCGCTTCGTTGACGTCCTGGAGAACGACGTAGGTCCCCGGCTTGAACTGGGCCCAGTGTTTGTAAATCGGGTTCTCCTGGGTTTCCTTCTCACCGGCCAGTGCCATCGGCGCCAGCAGGCACACCAGCACGAGACTGCAACCAAGCTGCTTAACGACGCGATTCATCTTTGATCCTCTCATGGACTTGTTGACTTCTTCTGCCTAATCGACCCGCAGAGGCCGGCCCAAGCCCGTCGGGGGCAGCCTCGAGGGGGGCGACCGCCGCCCCCGCCGGCGGCACCATACCAGATCAGCCGCGCCGAATGCAACTGGTCGGCACATTCGCGAGCGTCGGCGAGGCATCGGAGGACCCCTACGGGCCGAACCGCCCCTTTGCGCACCGTCCGGACACCTGGGGGCGGCATGGCTAGCACACGCAGCACAGATTGCAGGGTTGACACTTCCGTCAGTCGTCAATAACCTGGAGCCGTGGTGGATGAGGCAGCTTAGCTCTTGATACGACTCTGCGCAGGTGAGCTTCACCGCCATCGAGACCGCCAGATGGCCCCGCATGCCATAGCGTGTTTTGCCTTGGTTGCAGCCGCAACCATGCCCGACGGGGATGTAGTGGTGGCGGTGGCACCCTGTGTTGTTGGGCCGAACATCGATGATGACGTTGGCGGGGTGGTGACGGACCTGGCGGTGGCTGCCCTCAGGAATCGGCCGAGCATCCGCATTCTCGATCGCTCACTAACCGCTCAGGTCGTGCGGGAGCAGGACCTGGCGCTGACGTCGCGGGCTACGGCGGTCTTGCCGGCGCGCTTCGGCGATCTCGGCGCGCGGCAGGTGTTATTCATCGAACTGCTGAAGCTGCCCTCTGGTCTTATGCTGAACTGTAGTCTGGTTGACGTAGCAACAGGTGAGGTACTCGAATCGGCAGTTCATCAGGAGCCCTCAGAGCGCGCCTTGCTGACGGAGTGCGGCGGTTGGGTGACCGCGCTTTGGGACAAGAGCGTTGCGGCAAGCTGGCAGGCGGGCAGCGTATCGGCCAATCCGGTGTTGCAGGACATGTGGGATTCCCTCGACCAGGCAGAGGCGCGACGACTGCTCGGCCCCGATGTGGATCGCGCGGAGTCGGTGTACCGTCAGTATGTCCAATATGTGGATAAGAACATGGCGAAGGAGGCGGAGCGGTTGTCCCGCCTGGCCTCGGTATATCTTACCGACTGTCTCTCGCTGCTTCAGCGGGCGCAGCATCCCCCGGAGGGCATGGTCTATGTTCCTTCCGGCTGGGTAGTCCTTCCTGTTCTAGGGGGAGAAACGCGGCGCTTCTGGCTGGACGGTTTCTTCATCGATCAATGCGAGTACACCCGGGGGCAGTACGCTCGGCTGCCACAGGCCGACGACGCCAGTTTGGCGACGTTGTCCGGCGCGGACGGTCACCCGACCGACCTGCCGTTGACGGGTGTGACCTGGTACGAAGCGGAAGCGGTTGCTGCCTCGCGCGGCATGCGGTTGCCGACCTATCCGCAGTGGGTGCGGGCAGTAAGGGGAGAGCGCCATCAGAAATACCCCTGGGGAAATGTCTGGCGCGCAGAGAACTGTAGTTTCGCTCGCGATCCGCGACATGCGGCTCCAGAGTCGGTTCGCACGTATGACGGGGGTGCGAGTAGCTTCGGCGTGCTGGACGGAGTGGGGAGTGTCTTCGAGTGGTTGGCCACTTGGCACGACTTGGACTACTGGGACAAGGCCCCGGCCAGGAATCCGCCCGGTCCGCGAGAGGGCTCGGCCAGGCTGGCTGTGGGGGGCAGCTACCGTAGCGGTCCGGAGGGTTGCACGTGCACGAGCATGCAGCAGCTCACTCCGGGCACTCGGAAGGACGATGTGGGGTTCCGCTGCGTATTGCCACTGAAAGGGAAATCCGCCCGCGACGGCTCGCCGTAACCGCGTGGCGGGAAGAAGGCGACAACGGCTTTCCATGTGCAGAGGAGTGAAACCATGAGGAGTGGCAGACACCGTATTGTGCGAACCCGCGGCGCCATTCTGGTCATTCTGTGTGGCATCGGGATAGTCATCGCGTCGGGTTGTACGGGCCAGACCAAGCGGCTGGACCCCGACGCGCTGTCCGAGCAGGAGGTGGGCACTGGCCTGACCAGCCAGGACTTTCGATCGGTATGCGAGCGGATGGCCCGTTCTCTGGTACGCATACCCCAGATACAGCAGGCATCTACACCACCCAAGATCGTCCTCTACCCAGTCGAGAATCACACCAACGACTACATAGAGGCAGACGAGTTTACGCACAAGATACGCACGCTGCTGATCAAGCACAGCGAAGGCAAGGCTCTCTTCCTGGACCGCAACCTGGTGTCGGCAATCAAGCAGGAGCAACGGGAGAAGCGTCGAGGCAAGGTGACCAGCGCTGGTGAGAAGGACCGCTTCGGAGCCGACTTCTTCCTGACAGGCCGCATCGCGGCGATCGACAGGGTGGCAGGCGCCGGGGCAACGGGATACTACCGTCTGAGCTTCCGCCTTACCGACGCGGCCACCTCGGCCATTGCCTGGGAAGACGAATACGAGATCAAGAAGGCGTCGACAGTTGGCGGCGTGTACCGCTAGCGGAGGATCCACCCGATGAATTGCCGCATACGCAACCGGGGGCGGAACTCCAGGGTGCACCCCGGCAAGGTCAAGACAGCGGCCCAGGCAGTGTTGGCCCTCAGTATCGCTTTCACGCTGACCGCCTGTGGGCCGTCGGCAGAGCAGATGCGCCTGAACCGGGCCATGTATGCCGCTCGTCACGAGATCTACCCCGATTACCGTGTTTGCCTGGAAATTCTGGAGAAGTACCGCACGGATGAAAGACACGAAAACGAGTTCGTGCAGTACGGGATGTGCGAAACCAGCCTGGCGACGCTGGGTGGTCGTTACGACCTGGCCGACTCGGTCGGCAAGCACTCGCACCTGGCGGTGGAGAAGTATCAGAACGCCAATAGCGAGACAGCGGCCGCAATAAGCGATGAGTCCCTCAAGTTCTTCAAAGGCGAGCCGCACGAACGGTCCCTACTGGGTTTCTACATCGGCCTGGCCTGTTACATCCAGGGCGAATACAACGACGCCCGCATCTTCTTCACGCAGTCTGTCTTGGCGTCGCAGACGCGGGACGACGACATGGAGGCGTTCCGCGGGGACTTTCGGCTGGGTCACTACTGGCTCGGTCGCGCTTTTCTCAAGCTGGGGCAGGAAGACAATGCCCGCATCGCTCTGAGCAAGGCCGGCCAGCAGATGTTCCACGGCGGGGAGCAAAAGGAGATAGAGCGCCTGCGGTCCAACAGGGAGAAAGCCCGCAAGGACGAACTGAAGGGTGAGGAGATCTGCTACGAGAAGGGAAGTGGAGGGAAGAATCCGGTGGCGGGTATCGTCGATTTCTCCACGGGCCTGAACCGCTCGGACATGCCGGAAGTGCTGCCCGGAGCAAGTGATGACGATCCGACGGAGTTGTCGGCCGACGCACTCGACGCCTTTCTGCAGCGCGACTTACAAGAGCAAGTGAACCTGATCATCGTGCTCGAATTGGGCTGGGGTCCGGTGAAGTACCTGCACGGCCCGTCTAATGCTTATGACGACTACATGCAGATGGAGTACAAGGAAAGGGGCGCGGATGTCTATGTGGACGGTCACCGCAGTGCAGCGACGTTCTGCCTGCTGGACACCTATCATCAGGCGGTCACCCGCGGCGTCCAAACGCGACGAGGGCGGCAGACGACGAAGGCGGTGACCAAGGCGATCCTGAAACAGCTTCCCTACATCAGTTGGGTGGCCAGCGCCTGGAGCGTCAAGGCAGACCACAGGTACTGGACCAGCTTGCCCGGGGAGATTCACATGTTCGCAGCCCGGGTGAGCCCGGGGCTGCACGACATCGCCTTGAGGTTCTACGACATCAACGGTGCTTACCTTCCCCGTTTCAACTTGGTCCGGCACTACATCTACGTGCCGGAGGAGGGCGAGCTCGTCCTCGTTCTGCGTTCAGTGGAGAATCAGGACAATGCATACTTGCTCAGCCACGTTTCATCCAAGTGAGAATCGCATACATGCCCCCGCATCCGGGCGGCGCGTAAGAGGAACGTTTCTTATGCTGGGCGCGTTGGTAGTCCTGGGCGGTTGTATCCAGCCGCCACCGCCGTACGTGCCGGCCTACACGGAACGCCCTGATATGGCCTACTGTTTCGATGGCGTCCCGCACATCCCGGAGAGCAAACCCTGGGCGTTGGGGGGCAGGTGCTGCTGCACACCGTCTGAGGAACTGATGGAAAAGTTGCACGCCGACGGTGTTTGTGTGGAGCTGGATGTCGAGGGGCTGATCGCGCTATACCGCGAGCAGGAAATCCAGTTGGGCATCAATCACAGTGGCTGCAACAATCTCTGTGAGTATGGGCCGCACGTGACCAAAGGCGGCAAGTGCATGGCCCCGCCCACGTCGGGCACGCGCAACTACCAGGAAGTGGTTACCGGTAAGGCGATGCGCCCGACCCAAGTCGCAACGGGTAGCTGAAGCGTTATGGTTGGTGGACTAGCGAAAAAGGAGCGGCGCAAGTGAACAGACAGCTAGCTAGGTTGATCGTGCTCACGATATCGCCACTGGCGGGGTGTGCCTCGACGCATCACGCCCACGTGGAGGGGCGGTCAAACCCCTACCAGGCCAAGGGACGAATTCAGTGGAACAGCTCGAAGCTGAAACGCACGCTGACCATCGATGCGGCGGCCGTGGACCGCACGGAGAGCGGCCTGTTGCGTGTGCGCCTGGCAATTCGCAACAAGACCCGCCAGGACATATTCGTCGACATCCGAACGCTCTTCACGGATGAGGACGGATTCGAGAAAGAGAAGACGAACTGGGAGGCGATCTGCTGCACGGCGCGGACGCCGTCGCAATACGAGACGGTAAGCCTCGGTGCGGACGTGCACGACTATCAGGTGATCATTCGTGACCCGAAGGATTTCAACTGGCAGCCCTAGGGTCCAACACGGGAGATCCGATTATGACGCTTAGAGACACAGGGCGGATCGTGGCGCTTGCTGCGCTAGGCGGCATTGCCGGGCTGGGCTGCTCCGAGGCAAACCATTCACATCAGCCCATGCACAAGCCGCCACCGCCGCCGCCGAGCACGGCTGTCGCCCAGACCTACGACTACACGCATTCCATCAACCAGGAGCGCGGATCGAGGCTGACTCGCAGATTCGTGTTGGCGCTGGTCCGTTTCGGCGACGACCGGCAGGTGGAGGACGTGCCCTACGGCACCCAGCCCGACGAAGAGAGGCCCATGGGGGATGACTCGACCAACATAGAGGTAGACGTGCAGATCGGAGACCGCGATACGGCGGCGGACGACAAGCAGCCGCTGTCCATGAACCGCCGCGCGCGGGAAATCCTGAAACACGAGCTGATGGAGACCGACAGTTTTGTGCTGGTGGAGCGCGAACGCATCCTCGACATTCTCCGGGAACAGCTCTTCGGTCAGACCAAGTTCGTGAACCCCGATACGAGCCCGGAGATGGGTGAGGTGATGGCGGTGCAGTACCTTCTGGAGGGATCCATCGGGCGTAACGAGGACCGTAGCCTAAAAGACACGCTGGAGCCACCGCCGAGCTACAAGGACGGCGATCCGTCTTTCTGGGAGAGTGTCTTCAATCCCAGCAAGGCCTCGCAGCGCACTCGGCTAAAGCAACTTCATTGGATGCGCGTCCAGGAGGCCGCCCGGCGGGAGATTCGCGACCAGAACTCTGTCGGCGTGTACCTAAGTCTGTTTGACGTTCGTACGAGCCGCATCGCCGCGGAGGCGTTCGGCATCGGCGGAAACGGCCTGGAGGCGATTCGAGACGCCGTCGACGATCTAGTGGACAAATGCCTGGAGATCCCCAACCCGGTGCGCATCGCAGCGGTGGACGGAGACTACGTTTACCTGGACCTCGGTGCAGATGACAACGTAGATGTCGGGCAGAGGTTTCGTTATCTGTCTCCCGGGCCCGAGATTCACAACAGCGCCGGACAGGTGATCGGTACGCGGGACGAGGAAGGCGGCGAACTCGAGATCAAGCGCGTGGACCAATTGATGTCGGTTGGCAAGGTCACACTGCGGGTGGCCGATCCGGTCGTCGGTGCTCGAGTAGAGCCGCTGGAGTGAGATGATCGGACGGACGGTCGCGCCACTCAGAAGTAGAGCGTCACTTACGGCCAATGGCCGACGGCAGCTCGCGGGGCAAACACCACCAGGCGTGATCCACGGCTCAACAAGCTCCGCGCAGGAAGGTGCCGACCGTGCGGAAGAGGATGATGAGGTCCAGCTCGAAGGACATGTGTTTGAGGTAGTAGAGGTCGAACTGGAGCTTGCGTTTGGCGTCCTCGATGGTGTTGCCGTAGCGGAAGCCGATCTGGGCCCAGCCGGTCAGGCCGGGCTTGACCAGGTGGCGTTCGTTGTAGAACGGGATTTCGGCCGCCAGCCTGGCGACGATGTCGGGGCGCTCCGGGCGCGGGCCGACCAGGGACATCTGACCGAGCAGCACGTTGTAGAGCTGGGGCAGCTCGTCCAGGCGGAGGCGTCGCAGGACGCGGCCCACGCGAGTCACCCGCGGATCGCGGTCGGTGGCCCACACCGCCCCGTTGGGTTCGGAGTTCACCTTCATGGTCCGGAGCTTGAAGAGCCGGAAGATGATGCCGTTCTGCCCGACGCGATCCTGCGAGTAGAGCACCGGCCCGCGGTCCTCGAGCCTGATGGCCAGAGCCACCAACGGCAAGAGCGGCAGCGTCAGCAGCAGGCCTACGATCGAGGCCACGACGTCCACGGCCCGCTTGAGAATGGCGACCTCTTCGCAGTGAACCTTGAGGTCGGCAAAAAGGAACCAGTGGGGCGTGATCTGGTCGACCAGGATCTGCCCGGTGGCCTTCTCGTAGAACACGGCCTCGTTGGTCACCCGACAGCCCATGCGCAGGCAGGGTAACAGCCAGGTCATCACGTTGGGGTCGCGGGCGGCGGCCGATCCGACCACGATGTCACGGATGTTCTCGCGCCGGCAGATCGCAGGGATGTTCCGAGTGCCGCCCAGACGGTCGAGGCCGCCGATCCGCTCGGTCGCGGACTGGGAGTCCTCGACGAAGCCCACCAGCCGATTGTGGGGCAGGAAACCCTCGGCCGCGGCGCGGGCGAAGGACTCGCCGAGCAGCCCCGGGCCGACGATCAACAGCCCGCGGCGGGTGTGCTGCAAGGCCCAGCAGGTCAGCATGCGGATGGAGGCGCCCACGAGCAGGTACTCGCCCATGGCCAACCCGGTCACGCGCCGCGAGACGGCGGTGTACATCACCACGTGCACGACCGTGTAGGTCAGTACCACGGCGAGGGCGACGGCCAGCAGCATGCGGGTCAGGATTCGGGAGCGGCCCAGCAGGGTGTCGCGCTGGTAGAGCCCGAAGACCAACGAAGCAACGACCAGGCTGCCGGAGAAGATGGGGAACGCCTGCCATAGCTCGACGTGGGGATATGGCGTCTGGACGGGAGACACGAACAGGGAGTAGCCCACGCAGACGCCGAGCGTCAGGACGGTCACGTCCAGGACCATCCAGATCGACGGGGGCAGGTTGAGCATCATCTGTCCCCAGACGCTCCACACACGGTGTCGCTGCCGGGACTGGCCGCCGGCGAAAGCGGCGGCCGGACCCAAGTCCACGGCATTGGGGACAGCAAACTGACTGGTCACTCAGATGTCTCCACACCCGACTATCGCATCCATCGGATCGCTCCTTGAAGCACGTGAGTTATCGGTTGCGGCGCCGGGCCCGACGGTGACGACGGCGTTCCGGCGCGACCGATAACCGCGCCGTTTGGGCCGACGTTCTGGCGATGTGATCGCGGCCGGACGGGCACAGTCTTTTTTGGGTCAGTGGCCCCCGGGGTCGCCCGATATCTCCGATGCGGGGCCAGCGAGATCCGCCCGCGTAGGGCGGAGGCGGGCCGACTCCGCAACAGCGAGAGGGTTACGTCGTGAGCAGATTCGGGTTCACTGTGAGCGCGGTACTTGTTGCACTGACCCTGGCGGGTGGGTGCAGCCGATCCCGGGGCAAAGCCGTCTGCGCATTCCATCCATCGATCGGCTGGGATGACGTGGCCACCGAGCGGGTGCAGCCGGTCGAGGACGGGTTCGTCAACCTGGCGCCCGGCGGCACCGACGGGCTGTTCCCCGCGTCGATCGCGGTCGCTCGGATCACGGTGGGCGAGAGTGAAGGCGAGGGCGCCGGCGGCGCCGTCGTGCTGGACATGACGCCGGCCAACGACTTCCTGTCGTGGAACACGCGCTTCGACAACCTGCGTTACATCAGCGAGGTGTTCCCACTCAACTGGCACGACCTCGGGGAAAACGACCCCTCGGCGGGTCAGATCGTCTCGGCCGCCGCCGAGCTGGCGGCCGGGCTGTGCCTGGTTTACGGGCGCGGCGATGTGTCCGAGAACGAAGCCGAGGTGCGCGGGCTGCTTTATCAAGCCCGGACCGGCAGACCGCTGGCGGCGATCCACGCCCGGGCTGCGGTACCCGAGCCCGGGACGATTGATCGGCCGCCCGAGTACGTGCGGGGCGACCATCGCCACTGCGATCCGCGGTACCTGGCCGACGTGCGTTTCGAGCGGCTGGTGCTGGACTGCGTGCGTCAGCTTCGCGAGGGCGATCGGCCGGTCATCGTCGAGCCACCGGAAGGCTGGACGCCGCGAGAGCCGACCGAGCTGCGGGTCTGGCCGCCGCCGCCCTTCGGGAAACCCCAGTAAGCGCCCCGAGGCGACAGACGTGACAGGTGGACACGACGGCGCCGACACCGAGTTGCTGGACGGTCGCAGCGGGCCGATCTCCGCCCACGGGCTGATCAACTTCATTCACGGCCATCTGATCGAGCTGGTCACGGTCGTCTATCTGTCCTACATCGTGCTGGGCACGTTGATCCCGTTCGACTTCTCATGGTCGGCGGCCTTCGGCCAGAAGCGATCGCTGCTCGGTCTGGGCCGACACCAATCCGGGGTGCCCGATCTGCTCAGCAACGTCGGGCTGTACCTTCCGTTGGGCGCGTTGCTGTACTGGAGCCTGACCCGCTGTGTCGGCTTTCGCTGGCTTTCGGTCGTCGTGTCGGTTGGGGTCGCGGGTGTCCTGAGCCTGACCATCGAATCGATCCAACTGCTGTCGCCGACGCGCGTCTCATCGGCCGTGGATTTCGCGGCCAACCTTGTGGGCGCCGCGTCCGGTGCCGGCTTGGCCCGCGCGTGTCGAGGTCCGGATCGACACGTGCTGACCGCCCTGTCACGCGAGCTGCGTGTTGATGCTCGATCTGCGGTGCTCAAGATCTACATCGGGTTGCTGGCGGTCGGGGCGCTGGCCCCCTTCACGCCCACAATCGACGTGAGCAGGCTGAGGGGCTCGATTCGTGACAGCACACTGGTCCCGTTCGCCCAGAGCGGCACCCTGGCCGCCCGAGCCGGGGACGCTGCAAGTCTGGGCGACCTCGACGCGGCGGCCGACTACCAGCGCCGGCGCATGCACCTCTGGCTGCGGTGGAGCGCGGAGTTCCTCTCCTTCGCCCTGCTCGGGCTGCTGCTGCACCGTGTCCTGGGCCAGCAGTACCAGTTCAAGCCGGCAACAGCGCTGGCTCTGACGGTCTATCTGGTCACGCTCCTGGCCGTGACGCTGAGCGCGTTGCAGCTTGTCGTTCTGTCGCGAGGGTCCCACGTCACGGACATACTAATCCGCGTCGTCGGCGCCGTGGCCGGCTATCTGACTCTTCCAGGGTTATGGACACGGCTGCGAGCCGGGGGGGCCGATACGACGGCTGCCATGACTCTGCTGGCCAAACCCCTGTTGGTGACGGCCGTCGTGGCGGTGATGTTCAACGGGTTGGCGCCCTTCGTGGTGGACTTCGATCTGTCGCGAGCCGCAGAACGGGCAACGTCCAGCCAGGTCCTGCCCTTCTACTCGTACTACATGGGGCGGTTCGACCGGGTGTGTGCGGATTTCTGGGGCAAGTCGTTGTGCTGGGGTTTCCTGGGGGTGGCGATGTGGATGTGTTGGGCGGGGAGGCCCAGTTGTTCCCTGAGAGGAGCGACGCTGTCGGTCGTAGGCACCGCCCTGCTTCTGTCGGCGACGGTCGAGGCGAGCCAGCTTTTCCTGCGCTCGCGGGTGGCCAGCTTGACGGACATCATCATCGCCCCGCTGGCGGCCTGGATCGCCGCGATCCTCGCCCAGTACGCCGCGGACTTCTGCGGAGGCGCCGTGCGATCGCTCCACCGACCGGTGGCCGCAGAACAGCCGCACGAGGTCCGCTGGTCACTCACCGACGCCCTAGTCGGCACGCTGATCCCGGACCCACCCCCCCGGGAGCCGGTGCCCGGGCCTCTAGAGCAGCCACAGCAGCCCAACGACGGATAACAGCCCCGCCAGCCAAACCGCGGTAACCAGCAGCCCGATGGCCCATCGGCGGTAGCGGCGTCGCCTCGACTTTCGGCGTCGCCTCACGACCCGGGCTGTCATCGGCTCAGGGACGAACCCGGTCCGGCAGCGGGTGCAGTGCAGCGTCGCCGCGTCCTCCTCGGCGTGACGCAACAGCGTGCCGTTGCACACCGGGCAGGTTACCCACTGGTGCGTGTTGAGGCGGACCCGCCGGCCGCAGTTGGGACAATCACTCCTCCGCCGCACGGCTCCAGGGGGCCAGCGGAACAGCACACCGCAGCCGGCACAGCGGGCCGTCGGCGACCGATCGCCCCGCTCGGGCGAACACGGATCATCCGCATGGAATCGGAGCACGCCGCGATCGCACACTACAGCTCCGGAAGTCGGGCTCATACCTGGACCTCCCGACCGACGGCATCAGAGGTGACGCAGCGGAACTTGCCCGACGCCGCGGGCTCGATCCGGTCCACGATTCGGAGGTGCACCCGGGTATCCCACCCCAGCCGATCCCGGACGCCGACCTCGATCCGCCGGCGATCCTCGTCATCCAGCACACCGGCCGGAACGACGCACACCTCCACAGACCCGTCGGCCTGCTGGCGGACCCGGAACTGCCGCACGGCGTCAATCTCACGCAGCACGTAGATCAACGACAGGCCGTGCATCACCGTGCCGTCGGTGGCGACCAGATGATCGGTGCGACGACCACCGACGACCTCCATGCAGGACAACCCCCGTCCGCAGGCACATTTCCCTTGGACCCGGCGACCCACGTCACCGGTGCGATAGCGAATCAGGGGCATGGCGTAGGCGTCCAGATGTGTGACGACGATCTCGCCGCGATCCCCGGTGGTGACCGGCCGGCCGTCGTCGCTGACGATCTCGAGCACGACGTTCTCGTCGGTGACGTGCATTCTGCCGTGCGGGCACGAATGGGCCAGGAAGCCGGCCTCGCGGCTGCCATAGCCATCGGCCACCGGAACCGCGAAATACTCCTCGATCACCCGCCGCTGTCCGTCATCGAGCAGCTCACCGGTCACGAACACCGCAGCCAGCGAAGGCGGGCGCACGACGCGTCCGACCGATCGGCCGTGCTCGCACAACAGCGACAGGCTGCTGGGATAGCCGAAGATACACCGCGGGTCGTATCGGGCGATTCGATCCAGGTAGGCCGTCATCCGCCGGGGCGTCAGCTCGAAGGCGCTGAGCAGCAGCTCGTTGGTCAGCCGATCACGGGCCGATTTGAGCCGGTCCTGCGAGCCGATCTCCAGGGGCGAGCCCCACAGGTAGACCTCCCGGTCACCGACATCCGCGCCATACCAGCGGTGCGTCCGCATCCGCGCGGCCTTGTCATACTCTTGACGGCGGCGATCGAGATAGAAGATCAGCGGCGCGCCGGTGGACCCACCGGTGGTCGATTGCCGCAACCCGCCGGGCACCTCGCGCCAGGTCAATTCCTCCCGATGGGCGCGGATCGTGTCCTTGTCCAGCAAGGGCAGGCGGGCCAGGACGTCGAACGGGTCCATCGCGGTCACGTCCAAGCCGAGCCGGGCAAACAACTCGCAGTAGTAGGGACATCGCTGCTCAGCGTGGGCGAGCAGACGGCCCAGCTTGGCCGCCTGAAGCGCGCGAAGCCGCTGAGGCGACCACCATTGCGTCCGCTCGAGTTCGCGCAGGCAGGCGAACGTGCGGCGGTTGCACAGCCGTTCGTGCAGTGGATACACCAAGTGTCGCACCAGCCAGGGGCTCACGCGCTGCGACCTCCTGTTGCGAGAATCGGTCCAACGTCCGCGGCCGACTCCGACGACCGGCGGCACAGGGCGCGGTAGGTCTCGGCCAGGAGCGACGACTGCCGCTCGAGCGAGAACCGCTCGGCCACGCGAGCGTGCAGCGCCCGTCCCAGGGCGCGTCGCCGGCCGGAATCCTCGGCCATTGCTCTCATCGCGGCGGTGAGCCTGTCTGCATCCTCTGGCGGGACGAGCAGACCGAGGCTGTCATCGGTGATTACCTCCCCCACCGCTCCTACGTCAGTGGCCACCACTGCCCGACCCCGGGCACCGGCCTCGAGCAGCGTCAAGGGCAGGCCCTCGGCCCGGCTGGGGAGCACCAGGCAGTCACAGTCGTCCAGCAGCGCATCCTTGTCGGCGCCGGTCCTGGCGCCGACATACGTGATCCGGTCGTGCAGATGCAACCGCCGCATCTCATCGTCCAGGGCACGCGCCTCGCCGGGCCGCTCTTGGGGACCGGCCACGGTCAGATGGAAAGGCACTCCCGCCTGCCGCAGCCCGGACGCCGCGTTCAGCAATACATCAATGCCCTTCCGCGGGCAGATTGCGGCCAGGAACAGGAACCGGCACGGACCGGAGCCACCGGGCTTCGCTGCTTCGGGGTGACAAGCCGGCAGCGGTACGCCGTTGGGGATGACCACGAATCTCGCCTCGGGGGCGAAGGGCTTCAACAAGATCCGCCAGCGGTTCGACAGGGCGACCACGCGGTCGGCGCGGGTCAGTCCCCGGCGAATCAGCCAACGACCGATCCGCCCGGACCGGGCGCAGAAGTCGTCGAACTGCGCACCGTGAACGTGCAGCACCACGGGGACCCCGCACCACCGGGCGACGGCCGCATCGATCAGGTTTCGATAGAACGTGAACCCGCTGCACGTATGGACGTGAACCACATCCACCTGTTTCCGGCAAATGCACCGGGCCAGCCGGGCGATCTGCGCCAGGTGACGCCGCGTCGCCTGCAGGGGCGATCGCCATCCGGCGGCCGCACCGTTGGCCGGATGACGAACGAACTCGAACGAGCCGCTCAGCGGGCCGGTCAGCAACTGCTCGATAACCGTGGTCATTCCACCCACAGAGGGCGCCATGGGGCCGATCACCAGCACGCGCGGGCGATGATACATTGTCGGCGTCGCCTCGTTCATCGCGTTGCCTCGACGAGGAGTCCGCAGCAGGCCAGGTGCTCGAACCGGCTGCCTTCGCTGAAACGATCCAGCAATCGCAGCGGCGCGAAGACGCATCGCAGCAGCATCAGCCAGGCCGTGTGCAGGCGGTTGACGTTGCAGGCCAGCAGGGCCGCCAGAGCGTCCGCCGCCACCCAGGCCAGGGCCGAGCCCACGCCGTGGGAGGGACGGATTCGCAAGGACTCGAAGTCCGCGAAAAGCTGTCGCAGACCCGTGACCGTGTACCGCCGATAGTCGGCCGGGTCCTCGTGATAGGCCTGCAAAAACGGGACGGTGCAGAACACCGCTCCGCCGGGGCGCAGAACCCGGCGCAACTCGGCCACGGCGGCCACCGGGTCCGCGATGTGTTCCAGTACGCCCGTGCAGATGAGGGCGTCCACCTCGCCGGCACCGAACGGCAGGCGGTGGATGTCGCCGCACAGATCGACGCCGTGATGCGGCAGCACGTCGAGGTTGACCACCTCAGGGCCCAGGTCCCAGCCACCCGACCCGACGTTGACGATCAGCTCGCCCGGCCGGCAGGTCGAAAGAAAGCGCGTCAGGTACCGCCTCTGCCGCCGCCCCGACACCGGCGAAGGGACGAGCGACCAGATGCGCCGGCGCGTGCTCCGGCGGGCATCCGGCTGCCATGCTCGCGCCCGGGCCAGGGCCTCACCTTGCAACATGAGCGGCAGGCCATCGCGGACCGGATAACTCACGGACTCAGCCAGCAACGATTGCCCATCGGCGGACAGCGTCAGCTTCCGGCCGGTGGCCGGACAAGCCAGCCGATCGACCAGACCCGCGAGCCGCCCCAGTGCCTGCACGGTGGGCGTTTCGCCGACGACGGCGGGCTCGAGCCGGCTGTGTGTGACGATCGTGGCGGACATCATCCTGCTCCCGCCGGCATGGGCGAAACGCGCTCGGGCACCGCGGCTCGCGGGCAGAGGCGTTCCAAGGCTCGCCGATACTCATCGAGCATTCGATCCAGGCCGTATCGCTCGACGACCGTGTTCCGTCCGCGAACGCCCATCAGGCGTCGGTGCCCGGGTGCGGCCCGGAGTCGCTCGATCGCGTCGGCCAGGGCCGGCGCATCGTCCCGTTCCGCCAGCAGGCCTGCTCGCGAGGCACCGACGATCGCCTCGAGCGCACCGGTGCGCGTGGCGACGACCGGAAGCTGCATAGCCATGGCCTCGAGCACGCACAACGGAGCCGCCTCGGCGTCGGAGGGCAGAACGAAAACATCCGCCGCCGCCAGCCAGGGGCGAACGTCATCGGCCCGGCCGGCGAGCGTGAAGACATCGTCCAGATCGCAACCCGCGACGGCCTCCTCCATGACGGCACGCAACGGGCCGTCACCCACCCACACGAAGTGAACGCCGGGGCCCACCCGGCGAGCCGCCTCGACCAACAGCAGCGGGTTCTTGGCCGGTGTCAGTGACGCAACGGTGACACAGACGAATCGGTGCTGCGGGATGCCCAACTTCTGCCGGGCGTCGCCGGCCAGAGCCGGGTCGAAGAAGTCCACGTCCACACCATTGGGCAGTACCGCGATTCTGCCGGGCCGGAGGCGGTACACGTTGGCGGCCGTCGCGGCCAACTCCTCGCTGACGGCGTGGAGCCCGTGCGTCAGAGCGGCCAGGGCGCGCCCCATCAGGCGATACCGCCGGGGCGGGCGCGAGAGGAAGCCGTGGAACGTATGCATGCGGCGGACCCAGGGACGGGTCACGGCCGCCAGCGTTGCGTCCGGCCAACTGCAAAAGTCAACCGTGTGGATCACGTTCGGCCGGAACGCTCGATACACCCGAGCGAGCCGAAGCGGCAGGCCGGCGGCGTTGGGCCGCGCGTTCAACACGAACGTCCGCACGTCGTCGTCCAGGCAGTCGATCAACGGGCCGGCCTCGTGCAGGCAGCAGACCCCCTGGCCGATGCCGCGGCGACTCAACCCGTTGGCCACCGAGACAACCACGCGCTCCAACCCACCGCGACGCAGGGAATGAAGCAGGTGCAACACGCGCATCAGGTCCACTCCAGTGCGCCCGGCCGGTCCGGGGCCGGGGGTGATTCCAGCTCGGCGTCCTCGACGTCCTCCGGCTGGTCCTCTTCGTCCTGCTCGACGGCGGCCTGGCGGGTGCGGACGTACTCCAGCTCAGCCGCGCGGAGCAGGCACACCGGCAAGGTCAACATCCACCAGAACTCCTCGATGTACAGTTGGGTCATGAACAGGGCCGTCGTCAGCATCACAACGAGCGACACCGCCAGGCCATAGGCGTAATAGCGTATCTGCCAGGTGTACGGGCAGCGCCAGGCCCACTGCCGGGATCGGTACAGGCACCACACGGCCGATACAAGGATGAGCCCCAGGGCACCTATGCCCGGGATGCCCAGTTCCGTGGCGCAGCGGATGAAGGTGTTGTGGGCGTCGCGGCGGGCGAGCTGATCGGTGTATTGGCTCAGGACGACGCGGAAGTTGCCCAGGCCCACGCCCATGGGATGCTGGCGGAACATCTCTCCCGCAGCTTGCCAGATCACCAGACGGTTCGAGGCGGAGGTGTCGGTCGGCGCCGGGTTGGTTCGGATCGATTGCATGCGGTCACGGAAACCGGCATCGGTCAGACAGGCTGCGGCTACCAGCCCGGGCAACACGTACAGGAAGATGCGTCGGCGACGACCGCGCAGCCCCAGCAGCAAGGCCACGACCACGCCGACGCACACGCCCACAAACGCCGCTCGCGTCCGCGTAAGGACCAGACCGTTCACGGCAAACGCGCCGGCGACGGCGCAGAACACCTTGACCTTCCAGCCGCCCCTCAGAAACTGAGCGCCGATAATCGGCAACAGCATGGCGAAGTGGGCCGCCAGGTAGCTCGACTCCCGGTAGTCCGGTCCGCCGATGCCCTCCAGGCGGGCCCGGGTGAACTTCCACAGAGGCGCCTCCCAGGCCTGATAGCCCAGGTAGAGCGTGCCCACCACCAGCGTCCAGATCACCAGGTCCAGCCGCTTCAGGGTGGTCACCACGTGCGACATCAGCAGGCAGAACAGGACCACCTTGCTGAGCTTGTCGAACAACTGGACCTGGTGGGCCTGCTGGGAGGCGTCAAACGTCAGGTCGATGCCGGTCAAGGTGCTGAGCCCGGCCGCCAGCCAGAACAGGACCAACAGCCATTCGTGCGTTCGCATCCACTGCCCGTCCAGCTTCAGCTTGTGCTTGTTCAGGACGGTCCCCAGCAGCAGGCACACGCCAATCGTGAAGGCGTAGCGCAGGCCCCAGTCCGATATGTCGCGACCCCACCAATGATTATCGGGCCAGAACTGGTAGTGCAGCATGTAGCCGACGACACCGACCATGGGCACGAACAGCGCCCCCACGCTGGAGAAGATAAACCCCAACAGCAGCAGAATGGTCTTGATCGCCACCGCGGTCCCTCGGGCGGCCGGTTCCGCCGCGCACACGCCCCGGGCGGATGGCGCACCGCACTGCGCGGCACGCGCGCACCGCCGTCAGCCTGCTCTTTATGAGACCTTCGGCAATTGGATGGCCCGGGTTGAGATGCGCCGCGGCGAACTGAACCCGCTTCGCCGGGCTCTCGGCCGTGACAGGCGTCTGCCGGCCCGAGCGGTGCGTCAACCGGCCCTCACAGGATCAGCATGGCGTCACCGTAGCTGTAGAAACGGTAGCCCGCGGCAATCGCGTGCCGGTACGCCCGCCGGATCTGCTCCACTCCGGCGAAAGCCATCACCAGCGCCAGCAGCGTGCTCCGCGGCAAATGAAAATTGGTCAACAGGGCATCGACAACACGGAAGCGGTACGGCGGATAGCAGAACAGCTCGGTCCACCCCCGACTTGCCCGTATGCCGCCTGCTTCGTCGGCACAGCTTTCCAGCACGCGCAGGGAGGTGGTCCCGACGGCCACCACCCGGGCCCGGCCCTGCCGGCACCGTCGGACCGCCTCCGCCGCCGCGGTGGGAAGTTCGTACGATTCGCTGTGCATGCGGTGTCGGGCCAAGTCGTCCACTTGAATGGGCTCGAACGTGCCCAGGCCCACGTGCAACGTGACCCGCGTGGTGACGATGCCGTGCTGCTCCAACTGCTGTAGCAGCTCGTCGGTAAAGTGCAGTCCGGCCGTTGGGGCGGCCACGGCACCGGGCCGAGCCGCGTAGACGGTCTGGTAGCGCACGCAGTCGGCGGCAGCTCGGTCCGGGTCGGGGTCCTTCGACCGTCGGATATACGGCGGCAGCGGCGCCTGCCCCACTCGGGCGAGAATCTGGTCGGCCGTTGCGACCGGGGAAACCCGCACGCGCCACCGGCCGGCCTCAACACGTCCGGCCAGTTGCAGGACGAAGCCGGTCGATTCGGGCTCCAGAGCCAGTTCCTCGCCCACGCGGAGCCGGCCGGATCCCGTCAAAAGCACCTCCCACAACCCCGGCTCGATCTCCTGCAAGTACAAACCGGCCACGCGCCCGCCCGTCGCCCGGCGGGCCACGAACCTGGCAGGCACCACGCGCGTATCGTTGAGCACCAGGAGGTCGCCCGCGTTGACGTACTCTTCCAGCGCCCGGAAGGTCACATCCGCGAGGCTGTCTCTGGCACGATCGAGGACCAGGAGCCGCGATGCGTCCCGCTCGGGCAGCGGCTCCTGGGCGATCAGCTCGGCGGGCAGATCGTAGTCGAGCTGCTCGATCGGGAAGGACTCGCCCATGGGTCGCATCATCCCACGGAGCAGCGGCAAACGGAAGCCGGTCGTTGGGCGGCATAACCCACTGCGCAAGAATGGCTTAGGATCATCCCGGCCCTCAGCCCTGGTCCCCGCTGCTGCCTGAACGGCACAGTCTGGTGCGACCGGCCTATCCCGCACGATCCGCACGGGGACGGCTCACATGCCGTGACCTACTGACAAACAACGACTTGCGCCCCCGGGCCGTATGCACGAACCGTCGTGCCCCACCCTGGTCGCCCGCCTGCCTGTTTGCCTGAGGGGGACGCCCTGTGCCTTACTCGCGCAGGGCACGCCGGAAACGCTTTCCGGTGGGGAAAGAAGCATGCGGGTCTTGCCGGTTGGAATCTCGGCCAGCACGCTGAGCGTGTTCTGGCCCCTGTGGGACGCGGCCCTGCTGCGTCGGTACGGGCGGACGGAGCCGCTCATCTCCGACAACCTTGTGGCCGCACTGGTGACAGCCTGGCTCCGGCGGCGTGGGCCGGTGAAGCGGTGCCCGATCCACCTGCCGGGCGACTGCCGACTGCCGACACTGCCGGCCGAGCTGTTCTCGCCCGGTGAAACGGCCCTGTCGCCTCTCGAAGAGGTTCCGCTGCTCGATCTGCGCTGGCCGTCAGACGATCCGCTGGTCCCGGCGCAGATCGTCGTCATCGAGCGTTGGCTGCGCGAGCCGCCGACCATGACGGGCGACCTTCTCGACGTGCTGTACTGAACACCGCTTCAAGCCTGGCGAGTTTGACGCGTGCAAGCGGATTGCAAATCCGTTATTCGCGGGTTCGAATCCCGCCGCCTATGAAAAACGCGGGTTTTGCCCGCGTTTCTCATTTCGGTGGCAGAACGATGGCAGGAATCAGCCCGGCCCATAGACCGCATCGAGTATCGCGTCGGCACCATTCAGGTATGCGGCATAGATGTCTGGGAACTCGGCCGGTGCGTTTGCGCCGTACTTGTTGCTGAAGTCCTCGGCCATACCTTGAAATGCCTCTGGCCGGGTGTAGCCCAATGCTCGGGCTTCTTCCACCACGTTGATGGTTGCTTCAGTCTGGTCAGGCGTCCACAGCCGCGAGCACTGTGAAGCGGCCCCTGCCGCTCCAGCCTCTTCTGCAGTACGGCCGCCAGCACGACTGGCTTGCTGCTGAGCGCCGCACCCGACGGCCAGCAGAGCCGCTGCCATTGTGATCCGCCCCATGACATGCCTCCTTGTACCGCATCTGATGTGCAGACCCAGCATACCGCGCAGAAGTGTATCAGGTCAACGCCGCAGTGGCAGGATCAGTCGACCGGCAGTGACTTTGCTTCGTTTTCCCGTAGCGTGGCAACGCTGCGCCTCAGGTCTTCGTCACTGGCCCAGTTGTAATAGGTCAACGTCGTCTGGATGCTGGCGTGCCCGGCCAGCCGTTGCACGGTCGGCAACGGCATGCCCGCCCGTGCCCGACGCCGCCGATGCCCTCGGCCTCGACCCGCGATCCGCTCGCGGTCATCGCCTGCGCCGGGTACGTGGTCAAAGTCCGGCAGGACCAAGCCGTCAGAGCCTCCGCGGGCCGCCCAAATGGCCGTCGGCCTGTCGGCCGCGCGATTTAGTCCACGAAGGGGAACGCTCTTCCCCAGTGCTCGTAGAGAGCTCGGGGCAGCGGCGATTCATCACCTATTGATCGCACCATGTTTGCGGCGACTTGACATGCCCATCGGGCAACGGCACGCGTGTTGACTCTGTGAAGCCAGCTACATTTGCCGGGTGGTTGGAGCGAGAGAATATTCTTGGCCTCCAACCGCCTCGTGGCCCCTGGCTTGCCCGCGAGAGTTGGCTTCATATGAATGATGGAATCGCGGAGCGCCAGCAAGTCTCCGAAGTCCTGATACGGCTGAGTCCCTTCGTCGTAGGGCTTTCCCGAGAGGATCACTTTCAAGAGCTGGAACTTCAATCGCGGTGAGGCGTGTTCCGACTCTGCCAAATGCAGTGTCTTGCCAAGGCCGGCAACACCAGCCTGATCAAACAGGGGCTTGAACAAATCGGCACAAGAAGGAACCTCATTGACAAAAGCTTCGAGGCTCGCGGCTGCGAATACGACCGCCACAATCGCGCCGTCAGCCGGAGAATCCCGATCCCCGGCAGCGGTTTTCGTCTGCTCATATGCGCGGCAGGCGAGACGGAAGAGAGAGCCCGAGTGAAAGTAGACAGCACGCTTCAACGCCTCAGCAACTGCAATGGGTCCTTGGTCAGCATGCCTGTCGGGTTGTTCAGCCATGTTCGTACCAGCACAATGCTACAGGTAGTCATGGCCAGCCGCAACCGGTGGCAGGACGGGTGGGAGCGAGCTAGGCGCACGGGTCGGCATCGACTTGGCGGACGGGTGATCGGCCCCACCGGTGGCGAAGCTCACACGGTCATCCGCGGGGCTCAGTCGCATTTGTGGACCTTGCAGGGCTGCTGACAGCTCCTCGGCGTGTTCCGACCTAATCGGAGTTAGCACAGGCTATGGAGCCTGGAAGATTACCTTGCCGTCCTTGTCGTACAGCACAAGCGAGGACTCCGCTGTTTGCCGCTTCTCTCCGGTCTTCGTGACTTCGAGCTGTGCGTTGCCGAGGACAGCACGGGTCTTGCCGTCCTTGTCTTGCAGCACCCAGCTCACCGAGCCGTCGGGAGACACGCTCCAGTACCCACGGGGCTTTTCATCCTTGTCGCGAAGTGTTAGGTCTACCGAGCCGTCGCGACGCAC
The DNA here is from genome assembly GCA_035528995.1 of Phycisphaerae bacterium. GTDB lineage: Bacteria > Planctomycetota > Phycisphaerae > UBA1845 > UBA1845 > DATKXO01. Next base: position 21,652 of record DATKXO010000181.1, read on the forward strand.
GCTCCACATCCCACGGTTCTTGCCGTCCTTGTCGGAAAGCGCCAGGCTCACCGAGCCGTCGGGATCCATGCTCCACATCCCCCCGGGCTTGCCGTCCTTGTCATGAAGCGACAGGCTCACCGAGCCGTCGGGAAGCACCACCAAGCCCCCCCCGCCCTTGCCGTCCTTGTCGGAAAGCGCCAGGCTCACCGTGCCGTCGGGAGCCACTCTCCAGGTCCCACGTTCCTTGCCATCCTTGTCGTGAAGCGTCAGGGCCACTGTGCCGTCGGGAAGCGTGAACCAGCCCCCACGGCGCTTGCCGTCCTTGTCGAGCAGCTCCAGCCCGACCGAGCCGTCAGGTTCCACGCTCCAACCCACACGGGGCTTGCCGTCTTTGTCGGAAAGCGCCAGGCCCACCGAGCCGTCGGGGAGCATGAACCACATCCCACCGGCCTTTTCGTCCTTGTCGCAAAGCCGGAGCCTCACCGTGCCGTCAGGAGTCACGTCCCAGATTCCACGGCTCTTATCGTCCTTGTCGTGAAGCGACATGCTTACCGTGCCGTCGGGAGTCACGCCCCAGACCCCACGGGTCTTGCCGTCCTTGTCGAGCAGCTCCAGCCCGACCGAGCCGTCAGGTTCCACGCTCCAACCCACACGGGGCTTGCCGTCTTTGTCGGAAAGCGCCAGGACCACCGAGTCGTCGGGAGTCACGCCCCAGAGCCCACGGGGCTTGCCGTCCTTGTCGGAAAGCGACAGCATCACCGAGCCGTCGGGAAGCACGCTCCAGTCCCCACTGGCCTTGCCGTCCTTGTCGGAAAGCGACAGCATCACCGTGCCGTCGGGAGTCACGCCCCAGAGCCCACGGGGCTTGCCGTCCTTGTCCACCACCTCGAAAGCCCGCGCCCGGATCACCTCGGGAACCGGTGGGGCGTTTCCGCCAAGGCCCATGCTCGCCAGCCCGCCGCCGATGAATGACGCCGCCAGCATGGCCACCGGCAGCCAGAATCGTTGTGAACGCATCGCCGTCTCCCTTGTTGGACCAGAATTGACGCCAGAGAGGATCGCTCGCCGCCCGTGGCCTGTCAACGGAGCCCCAAATTCATGGCCAGGGCAGAACCGCCCCACCGGTGGTGGGCGACGGGTCAGACGGGCCGCTATTATTGCGGCCCCCAAGGTCCATTCGGTGGCAGAGACGGTGGCAAGCGCCAGGCCCACCGGGTGCATTCCAGTACACTGCAGTACATCGAACAGCCCCCCTCGGACTATCAGGAACGCGGTTGAGGTCGTTGCTGGCCCGGTGGTGCGGCGTCCCGGCAGGTTTGCCGCACCTGCGGATCACGGGCTAGAATCCCCCCGATGAAGAACAAGAACGGAATGGTGGCCTGGCTGCAATACGCGGCCTTACGCCTGGCCATCTTCCTGATACACATGTTCCCGGTGGACGCGAACCTGCGGACCGCCCGGTTGCTGGGGCGGGTCTGGTGGCACATCGACCGACGACACCGCGATCGCACGCGGGAGCACCTGCGCCTGGCCTACGGTGACAGCCTGTCTGACGCGGAGGTGGATCGGATCGCTCTGCGGTCGATGCAACACTTGGTCATGTTGGTCATTGAGATGATATTCACGCCGTGGCTGATCACCGACTGGACCTGGGCCCGGTACGTGAAACTGACCGACTTCGGCGAGGCCCTGCGCATTCTGCTGGACGGGCACGGCGCCATTCTGGTCACCGGGCACTACGGCAACTGGGAGTTGACCGGCCATCTGTTGGCCCTGTACGGGTTCGAGGTTCTGGCCATCATGCGCCCGCTGGACAACGTCTACCTCAACCGCTACCTAGTCCAGACCCGGCGCAGCGCGGGTCTGCAACTTCTGGACAAGAAGGGCGCCACGGAAGCGGCCGAAGCGGCGCTGCACCGTGGTGCCGCGCTGGGCTTCATCGCGGATCAGAACGCCGGGCACAAGGGGCTCTTCGTCGACTTCTTCGGGCGCAAAGCCTCAACCTACAAATCCATCGGTCTGCTGGCCATGTCGGCCGAGGTCCCCATCATCGTGGGCTGCGCCCGGCGAACGGGCGATCGGCTGCACTACGAGCTTTGCGCCGAGCGTATCATTCGCCCGGAGGAATGGGCCCGCCGCGATGACCCACTGAGATGGATCACGCAGGAGTACACCGCGGCCATCGAGCGCTTCGTTCGTCGCGACCCCAGCCAATACCTGTGGACGCACCGGCGTTGGAAGTCCCGACCCAAGGACGAGCAGACGCGTGAGCCGGCAGGGCGCGTCACGTCGGCGGCGGCCGCGGCGACGTAAGCACCGCTCCAGTCCCGTGAACGTGCTGCCCGCGGGCCTGCCCGCCGTCTTTCCGCGCTGTTGCTGCGATGGCACAGCGCCACGGAAACGGAATCCAGGCGGCTTCTCCCAGTGGGGCGGCCCGGGGCGTCCGGCGTCGGCTGGCGAAAGCCCGGTCGTGGTGCTACACTGTGGAGAAATGTTCCTGACTGAACCGATGAACGTCCCGTAGGATACAGCTACCGGGAAACCGGTGGTTCGAGATACATGGTTTCAAACATCCTCCCGAATGGTGACGAGCCCGGTGCCGCCGGCGACGCCGGCGGCGCCTGCGGCTCCGACGAGCCCTGCGGCTCGGGGCTGGAGAAGGTCTACCCGACAACGGCGGTCCGATACGGGCTGATGCGCTACATTGGCGAGTTCAATTACCCGCCGGACATGAAGTTCGGCTGTGAGGTGAAGGTCGTCGTCCAGACCAAGCGCGGGATCGAGATCGGAGAGCAGGTGTCCCTGACCTGTCAGGGCTGCAGCCAGTCGGTCAGCCGCGAGCAGATCCTGGAGTTCACGGCCCGCAGCGGGTCGGCCTACTACGAACTCAAGTCGGGCAAGATTCTGCGACAGGCAACCCCCGACGACCTGGCGGAATACGAACACATCAACGCCGGGGCCAAAGCCAAGCGCGACCTCTGCCACGAAATGGCCCAACAGCACAAGCTGGAAATCAAGGTGGTGGCCTGCGAGCCGCTCTTCGGCGGCGAGCGAATCATCTTCTACTTCGTGGCGGACGCTCGCGTCGATTTCCGAGCACTGGTCAAGGACCTGGCCCGGGAATTCCAGACGCGCATCGAGATGCGGCAGGTGGGCACTCGGGACGAGGCTCGCCTGGTGGCCGACTACGAAACCTGTGGACGCGAATGCTGCTGCCGCACCTTCCTCAAGTCGCTCAAGCCGGTCAGCATGAAGATGGCCAAGCTGCAGAAGGCCACGCTGGACCCGTCGAAGGTCTCCGGCCGGTGCGGCCGTCTGAAATGTTGCCTCCGCTACGAGCACACCGGCTACGAGGAACTGGACGCCCGGCTCCCCAGGATCGGAGCCGCGGTCGGAACCACCTTCGGCAACGCCACTGTGGTGGACCGCCAGATCCTGACCCAGCTTCTGATGGTTGAAGCCGAGGGAGGCGGCCGGGTGGCCATCGCGTTTGAGGACGTCCTCGCACCGGACGAGGCAGCCCGAACCGGCAAGGGCCCTGAACCGCGACCGCCAAAGACCGAGAACGGCAGGCCGCTGAAGTCGGCGCCGCGCCCGGCCCGTGACGCCCAAGACAGGGGCAGGGGACGTCGGGGCATCCGAGGAGGGCGCGCCCCGCAGCGGAGCGACAGCCGCACGCCCGATGCTGTGGCGGCCAAGCCTGAGGCGTCGCCCGGCACGGACCCGATGCCCGGCGAGCAGGCAGGCGGTGCGGTGGAGACTACGCCGGAGACGGACAGCGCCGCGGTTCCCGCCGTAAACGGCCAACCAGCTCCACCCGACGCGGGACGCGAAGCGCCGGCCGGCAACGCATCGGCTGATCGGGAGGGCGGTTCGAGACGGCGACGGCGACGCCGCCGGCCGAGGGGACGTCGGCCATCGGGATCCAGCGACACCGACCGGGGCGCCGAGGGTTCCAAGGGCCCCGAAACCGACGCCCGACAGGGGCCGGAGGGGGACTCGACCTCCGGCGATGGAACGACGTGAGTGAGCACCACTTTTCCCGGGGTTTGGTTCGGAACCCGGAAGGGTGCGCGGTACAATAGTATGTTGGTGGCGCGCCGACAGGATGGCTGTCGGTTCTGCCGCCCGGAAAGTGATCGCGAAGTTACGGCGCAAGCATCATGGCTGTGAGACAAACCCGTTCCCTGCAATGTGTCGTCAAGGCGGTGGGCCGCTACCCGGAGGAAGCCTATCAGTTCGTCCGCGAAGCCCTGGACTACGCGGTTGAGCAGGTCCACGGACCCCCGTCCCCCGCAGTGCGGCGCATCGGCAAGTACATGGCCGTTCACCAGATCGACCTGGCCGAACTGTATGAGCAGCTGGACGAAGGACGGGTCGATCCGCGCGTGCGGGCGGCGATCGAAGCCGCCGGCGGTGTCG
>DATKXO010000182.1:0-7243 GCA_035528995.1 Phycisphaerae bacterium
GTGAGGCCCATTCTCGCACCGCCCCCGATCCCGCCAACCTTGCCGCAGATCAGAACCCCCGGCGCCTGAAGCTCCGGGGCGGTGCGTTTTGCCCTTGACGCGCGGCGGGCTCTCATAGAAGCGTGGGCCATGCCACCCGCCGGGGTCCGCGCGGGCTGAAGCCCGCGGCTCGGAGGTGTTAGATGTAGCCGAGGTCGTGGAGGCGCTGTCTTATGATGGCCTCCTCCTCGGCGGTGTACTCGGCCGAGGTCTGCTTGGGGAGGTAGCCGAGGATCTCGAGGGTGGAGACGATCCTGGCTACGCCTTTGTGGGGCGGGTCGGTGTCGGTGTTGATCAGGACCTCGGGCTTGAAGGGCTCCTCGTAGGGGGCGTTGACGCCGGCGACGTGGGCCAGCTCGCCGCGTTTGGCCTTGTCGAAGAGGCCGCTCTTGTCGCGTTTGGCTAGCACCTCCATGGGGCAGCGGCAGTAGACCTCTAAAAAGCGGCCGACGTCCGAGCGGATGCCGTCCCGCAGATCGCGATAGGGCGAGACGGCGGCCACGATGGCCACCACACCGTTGCGGTTGAGCAGCTTGCACTCGTAGGCGATGCGTTTGAGGTTGTCGGCGATCTCGTCGCGGGTGAAGCCGAGGGATCGGTTGAGGGCCTGGCGGATGCGTCCGGAATCGAGGACCTCGCAGGAGCAGCCGCGTGCGGTGAGGGCGTCGCGCAGCATGGCCGCCAGGGTGCTCTTGCCGGAGCAGGTCACCCCGGTGAACCAGACGGTAAAGCCCTCATCGCTCATGATCGCCCCAAGTCGTGGGCCCGACGCCCGTTCTGTCTACATTCCCACCGCGCTTGCGGCGGCCGGCACGGTGTAGTCGACGCCGACCAGCGGCCAATATACCAGGATCACGAGGACGACGACCACCCAGGAGATCACGGTCATGGGGACGCCGTATTTGGGCACCTGCCCCAGGCTGTAGTAGCCGGAGGCGTAGCAGATCGCGTTGGGCGGGGAACTGATGGGCAGGGCGAAGGCCAGGCCGCTGGAGAGGGCCACGACGTAGGTCATGGTGACCGGATTGATGGCGGGGTCGGTCTGGCCGCCCAGGGCGAAGCCGATGGGCAAGAGGACGGCGACGGCGGCGGCGTTGCTGATGGCGCTGCTCAGGGCGATGGTCAGGGCGGACATGGCCACCAGGAGCATGACCGGGCTGGCCCCACCGCCGGGGAGGACCTGCTCGGCGACCCAGTGCATGGCATGGGTGTCCTTCATGGCGGAGCCGAGAGCGATGGCCCCGCCGTACATGACGATGACGCCCCAGTTGACGTAGCCCTGGATGTCGCGCCAGTCGGCGATGCGGAAGGCGGAGACGGCGACGGCGCCGAGGACGGCGATGACGGAGAGGTCGACGCGGTGGCCCAAGAAGATCCAGCAGGCGATGGTGCCCAGGCCGACGACGGCCAGGCGCCGCTCGGCGGACGACATGGGCCCGAGAGCGGCCACGCGTTGGTTGAGCATGCGGGTGGCGGGGGTGATGTCGTTGATTTCCCAACGGACGAATCGCAAGAGGGTGAAGACGGCGACGGCGGTGAGGATGATGACGATGGGCATGGAGGCCCGCATCCATCCGAGGAAGCTGACCTGATAGATGGGCTGGCCGTCGGGGCCGCGGAAGGCGTCCTGCAAGAGGCCCAGGGCCAAGGGCGCCCTGGCCCCGCCGAGGAAGGTGGCGACTCCGCCGATGATGGCTCCCCAGGCGAGTCCGAGGAAGAGGGCCTTGGCGTAGCCGCTTTCGAGCTTTTTGAGGCCGAGGCTGTCGGCGATCTCGAGGACGATGGGGAACATCATGGCGGCGACGGCGTGCTCGGGCATCCACATGGCCAGAAACGCGGAGGAGCAGACTACACCGGCGACCAGCAGGCGCGGATGGCGGTCGAAGCGTTGCAGCAGGATGAGGGTCATGCGCTTGGAGAGTCCGGTGTGGATGGTGGCGGTGGCCAGGACGAAGACTCCGAGGATGAAGAAGACGGCGGTGTTTCCGAAGTAGGCGAAGGACTGCCAGGCGGTGGTCACTCCGAAGGTAGGCAGCAGGGCGACGGCCAGCAGGCCGGTGAAGGATTGGGCGATGAGGTTGGTGCTCCAGAGGGCCAGGCAGACGACGAAGATGGCCAGGGCGTGCTGGGCGGCTCGGGGGGACTCGGGATCAAGCTGGGCGGGGCGTACCCAGGTGGGCCCCAGCAGCAGGACGGCGGCGATGAGCAGGGCGACGGCCAGAATGCCGAGCTTGATCCGGTGCCGGGTGGAGATGCCTGCATCCCGGGCCATGGTTGTCTCGGCGGCGAACTCTGTCATAGCTCCAACACCGGCCACAGGCAGGAGCCATCCTGCTGGCGCGTCGGCAGCTCCCCGGCTGGGCTGATGGGTGCATTATCGGCGAGGCGGGGGCGTGCGGCCAGCGGCTTTGCGTCGGGGCGGTGACGGCGTGCAGGCCGGGCAGGCTCAGGCGCGGGCAGAGGGCCGGCCGTCGCCGGTCCGACGCTGAGGGCGACAGCGTTTCAGTCCCGGTCCCGATGCCGGAAGCGGGGACAGGAGGGAGAGTCGCTATCAGCCGTGAAGCGGGGCAGGCCGGGGGATCAACCGTTGGCGCCGATGTCTCGCGTGAAGGCGGACATGACCATGAGGTTCTCATCGGCCTCGTGGCGCTGGACCTCGGTGAGCACGTTCTCGATGCGCTGGCAGCACTCGCGGACGAGCATTCGATCGTCCGGTCCCGCTTCGTGCAGAGCGGTATGGATGCCGTCCATGATCCGGGTGATTTCGCCGTGCTCGTGCTTGAGCCGTTCGACCTGATCGAAGAGTGTGGGACGTTGCTCGACGACGGAAGGGAGATAGCCGTCCTGCTCCTCGAGGGCCATGTGCTTCTGGAGATGGGCGCGCATGTGGTCGAAGCGATCGCGCAGGTGGGTCAGCCATTCCTGGACCTGGGTCCGTGGGGGGGCGGCCACCTCTTTGAGCAGGACACCGGCGAGGTCTTCGACTCGGTCGTGTTCCTGCCGCATCCATTGGGCGAGATCGTCTGATTTCATGTTCAGTGCCTCCGTGGTCCCTCGGGCCTGCATGCACCTGCCGGGAAGGGAATCGTCGGATTGGTCCGGACGGTTGTCAAGCCGGGTGCCCGAGGCGCCAGGGCGTCGGTGGCGGCTGATCGCATCCGAGGGGCGTGGCGAATCAGAGGCACTGCCCAGAGGCGTCCGGCTGTGAGCCGGCACGGTGGGTCCGGTCGGTGGGCGGTTGTCGGCAGGGGGGCGACCTGCCTCACCGGGGCAGGAGGGGGCATACACCCCCCTTCCGGGCTGATTGCGGGCGCAAATGAGCCGTCCGGGCCGGGTCGATGCTTGACCCGAAGGGGCGTTTCTGACATATTGGAGGGTGATCTGCGGGAGTCCGCAGGTTTGTCGGCTGAGGGTGGGCCCTGCGGCTGCGAGCGTGGGGTAGCGGCCGGCTGAGCGCGAGCAGGCCGATACCAGTCTAGTGTTGAATCGCTACAGGACCAATCTGATGAACCTCGAAAACCGAAATCATCCTTCCGGCGGCCCCACCGCGTCGAAGGCGCGGCGGGCTTTTACGCTGATCGAGTTGCTGGTGGTGGTCTCGATCATCGCCCTGTTGATCTCGATCCTGCTTCCGTCGCTTCGGAAGGCGCGGGAGCAGGCCAAGTTGACCGTTTGCCTGGCCAACCTCAAAGGCACGGCCACCTCGAGCCTGACCTATGCGGCGGACGATCCGACGGAGGCGGCCATCCCGATTCAGTACCGCGTGAACCTGGAGCCGGACGCGCTGGGCCAGCGCATGGTGGTGGCCTACGCCTGGGCCGGCAAGTCGGGGCGTGGTCGGGAGTTCGGGAGCCTGACGTGGTGGGGGACCAGGGAAGGGAAGGGCCCGGCCCGCCGACCGCTGAACCGGTTTCTGTACAAGGACGGGTTTTCCGATTACACGAACAACCCGGGGTCGGGAAGGAAGAATCACATGTCGGACGAGAAACTGCAACTGGACGCCTTCATCTGTCCGTCGGACACGGGGTACAAGGGGATTCACTTCAAGGCCTGGAAGGCGAGCGGGCTGACGTCGTACGATCACTACGGCAACAGCTACGCGGCGAACGTCTTCTGGATCTTCCACCCGGGTTCGAGCGATTGCGGCGGTCCGTGCTGCCGGAGCCTCGGGGCGGCGTTGCGACCGCTCTCACGGATCGCGAATCCGGCCAACACGCTCTATTACGAGGAGAACGTGGGGCGTTTCGCGTTCCTGGCCGAGCCCGACGGGGCGACCACGTCGTGCGGCCACGGGATCATCCCGGGCGTCGTTACCGGCTGGCACGGTCGGGACTGGCTGTTCAACGTGTCCTTCGCCGACGGTCACGCGGGCGTGGTGAAGATGAAGGGTTTCGACAACCCGCGTCTGTCCGAATATCCCGACGGCACGGGCTACCAAGGCTGGATCTGCGTGGAGACCCGCGGGCCGGGGTATCAGCGGGACACGCTCCCGGCGCCGCCCGTATGGACCACGATCGAGTGCGCAACGATCCGGGACGACGTAGAGTAGCGGGCTGCGCCAGACGGATTGAACCCCACGCTTCGTCTTGAGACGGGACGACTACGGTGGCTGAGAAGACGGGCGGTAGCAACAAGGCGTTGATTCCGATCGTGGTGGTTGGCGCGGTGATCGTGGTCGCCGTGGGTGCCTGGGCGCTGATGTCGGGCGGCGGGGACGAGGACGCGTACTCGGCGCCGGTGGTGCAGCCGGCCGCTGCCAAACCCGAGCCGAAGCCGGGCGAGAAGAAGGACGAGGACAAGCAACCGGCCCGCACCCGCGAGCGACCGCGAGAGCGCGACCGCGGCAGCGATCGGGGCCGCACGCGGACGGTGGAGGAGCGGGAGGACCGAACGGAGGAGAAGAAGCCGGACCGGTCCAAGAAGAAGGACAAGAAGAAGAAGAAAGAGAAGAAGCCCCAAGCGCCGCTGTTGCCGCCGGGCGTCTGATCACCCGGCCACCCGACGTCGTTATCTCGCCGATCCGTCCCCGTAACCGCGGCGGGCGATTGTCGCGGTGGCGTCCGCCAGCCTGTCGAGACTGATTCACGGCTGCATCTATCCCTACACTCAAACTGACCGATTGTCGCCGTCGCGAGCCACGGACGGAACCCGTCCCGACGGCGTCGGGAGTTCGCGCGGTGCTTCACACGCGTCAGGAGAGGGCCTTTCGCTCGCTGGTCCGCGCGAGCTGAAGCTCGCGGCTCAGGGCGATTCGCTGGGCGCCGGGCGTCACCGGCGTGGCACTTTGGGGCGGAGGGTGCTATGGCGAGGTTGGGGCGGGGGTGGTTCGGGCGAGGAAGTCTTGGAGGATGGGCAGGATGTCGGGGGCGGCGTCTTGGACGACGTAGTGGCCGGCGGCGGGGAAGCGGTGGACCTCGGCCTCGGGGAAGCGCTGAATCCAGCCGGCCAGGAAGCTTTCGTTGAAGCAGAAGTCGCGCATGCCCCAGCAGATCAGCATGGGGCGGTCGCCGAACCGCTGGAGCGAGTCGTCGATCGACTGGAGCAGGGCGTAGCTGCGGTGTGAGCGTGAGACGGGGATGTCCTGGACGAATCGCAGGATGGCGACGCGGGTGGCGTAGCTGTCGTAGGGCAGCAGGTAGCCGGCTCGGACGTCGGGCGTCATGCGGGGCCGGTTCTTGCAGGCCATCCGGATGGCCCCTCGGGCGAAGGCGTTGAGACCTCGGACGGCCAGAGGACCCAGCACCGGCCATCGGCAGACACGGATCCTGAGCGGCACGCGTCCGAAGAAGGCGGCCGTGTTGAAGACGATGAAGCGGCGGACCCGCTCCGGGCGCCGGACCGCCAGGCCGAAGCCGATCGCCCCGCCCCAGTCGTGCACCGCCAGGGTGATGTCGTCGAGGCCGAGACGATCGAGCAGGCGTTCGACGTTTTCGACGTGGGTGGTGAGGGTGTAGGGGTATCGGCGGGGCTTGTCCGAGAGGCCGCAGCCGACGTGGTCCGGGGCGATGACCCGGTACTGATCCCGGAGTCCGGCGATCAGGTCGCGGTAGTAGAAGGACCAGGTAGGGTTTCCGTGGAGCATGAGCAGCGGGTGGCCGGTGCCCTCGTCCAGGTAGTGCATGCGCGGTCCGCCGACGTCGAGGTAGTGGGACTCGAAGGGGTAGAGACGTCGGATGGAGTCAGGGACGGTGGTCATGGCATTCGTAGAGTTCGGAGTTGCGAGTAGCGAGTCAGGAGTTGCGGGATTCGGTGAGCGCTACTCTGGACTCCTCAGGCTGGCGATGCCAGCTCGCTGTTCCGGGCGAGCTAAAGAGGCTGTCGGAATACCTCTGTCGCGCCTTCACGAAAGGTACTTCTCCGCTCACGAGACTGGGGTACGGAAACCAAAAGTACCCTCAGAATGCCTGTCGAAATACGCAAACGGGAGTATTCCGACAGCCTCTATAGCTCGCGGCTCCGCGCGAGCTAAAGCTCGCGGCTCAGGGGGGTTACGGATCTTTCGACCGACACAATCGGTCGGTTTGAGTGAACTCGCCACTCTCAACTTGCCTTTCACCACTGCACGCCGAGCATGACGCAATTGAGTCCGCTGCCGATGCCCAGCATGGCGATGTGTTCGCCGGGGGTCGGCGGTCGCTGCTCGATACCCATGGCCATGGTCAGGGGCAGTGAGACCGATCCGACATTGCCGAGGAACTCGACCGTCGAGAAGTCCTTGGCCATGTCCAGTCCGATGGACTCGTAGAGCCGTTCGCGGTGGGCGACGCCGACCTGATGGGTGAAGCTGCGGTGCACGTCGTCGGCGTTCCAGTCGAGGGCGCGGCGGAACTCGGTCCAGGTTTCGGCGGCCAGCTCGCACCCTCGCAGCAGCAGCGTCTCGGCGTCGGTGGTCATCGACATTCGGGCGTCGCCCCCGAAACCGGTGTCGGCGCTGGCCTGACACAGGTCGGCGTGATGAGTGGCCGCCCGCACCGCCCCGCCGAGCAGTCGGTGCCCGGTGCTGGAGACCGAATCATGGGCCATCACCAGGGCGACCGCACCAGAGCCGATGGTGAGCGAGGCGAAGGCCTGCTTGAGCTGCTGCCTGGTGACGTTGTCCTTGTCGGCCAGCAGGTCGGCGATGGTGGTCTCGACGAGCTGCCGGCTGCTCTCACCGGCGACGATCAGCCCGCGGCGGACCTGGCCGAGTTCGATCATGTTGGCC
>DATKXO010000183.1:0-27599 GCA_035528995.1 Phycisphaerae bacterium
CGTGCCGCTCGTCAGGTTCGGCGTCCTCCCGCAGTTCCGGCCAAGGCCATTTGTACAGCGGCGGCAGCTTTTCAATGGCTGAAAAATCCCGGTCCAGGAAGGCTGTCTACTGGACGTTGTTCCTGCTTTGCTCGGCCGTCGCCGTCTGGCGCATCGTGTTGGCCACCGACGGCGGGTCGGCTCAACTGCCCGACACGCCCGAATCGGCCCAACCCTTCATTTGTCGCGAGTGCGGGCATGTCTTCTCCCTGACCCCGCGGGGGCGCACCGAGTTGATGACCCGGCGAGGCCGCATCGTTCGCGAAGAGATGACCGCGGTCCGACGTACGCTCCTGCCCTGTCCAGCCTGTGGCGCCGTCGAGGCCGTCGTTGGGCGAACCTGCCCGAACTGCGGGCGGCCCTTTGTCGGCACCGACCAGGATGGAGGTCGACACCTCCGTTGCCCGGACTGCGAAGCCGCCGATGCCCGGCCCGACGGGCGCGGCCGAGCCCGATAAGCGTTCGGGCGGCTTGCGATGCGTCTGGCGCCGCCCTCACTCCGGTCAGGCATACGCGGCGTCCGGTGCCGCATCGGCTCGGTGCCCCGGACCTGTCACCTGGACACGCGTCCGCATAATGCTCGCGCGGCGGCAAAACGGGCAATCCCTGTGGAATAACTTGCCGCGCAACCGTTCGTTTTTTATGTTCTGATGTAGTGCCACTCGTGGCACTTGGTGGGGATTCATCGGAGGCTGATCGGCGGGGCCGACGGCAGAAATTCACGGAGGGTCCCATGAAGACGCTCGTTGCCAAAACCCGAGAGTTGGTCAAGGCCGATCGGGCCGCGACCGCCACTGAGTACGCTGTGCTGCTGGCCCTGATTCTGGTGGTCGTCATCGGTGCGATTAGCAGCTTCGGCACGTCGGTTCTGGGGCTCCACGCCGCCAACGTCAGCAACATCCTGTAGGGCGTCCTCGGCCGATCGGCGACAAACGACAGGCCGGCGAACTTCGGCGATGGCCGAGCCGCCCGACGCCCGCTACACCGGCATCAACAGTTTGGCCGTCACTTCAGCCAGTGTCACCAGATCCAGGAAGTTGTGGTGCACGATCTCGCGCAGTTCGCGCGCATCCTGCGTCCGCACGAACTCATGGTAGGCCCGCGGAATCTCGCTGCCGGGAATGTCGCCCATGCGGCGCCGCCGGCAGACGTGCGTCTCCAGCGTTTGCAGCTTGCAGTCGGGCAGCAGGTCGCGGTACCGCCGGCGGGCCGCGTACAGCACGTCGCAGTGGGCCTGGGGATCGGCCAGATCGACCCCGGCGACGGCCGCCCGGTCGCGGACGAACGGCCAATCGAACGACTTGCCGTTGAACGTCACCAGCACCGGTCGAGCCACGATGAGCTGGGCCAGCCGGCTGACGATGGCCGGTTCCTCTTCGTACGTTCGGGCCAGCACCTGTTCCACGTGCAGGTCACCGTCCACCGGAAACATGACGCCGATCAGAAACAACGGTGTGCCGGCGAAGCCGCAGGTCTCAGTGTCCAGGAACAGCAGCGACCCGGGTCCGCCCCGGGCGACCGCTGCGAGGTCGACATCCAGCGTCTCCTGTCGCGAGGCCGCCGACTCGATGGCGGTAGCGACCGTGGCGCCGATTTGCGGGTCGGCCGTCCAACACCGCGAGAGACGCCGCAAGACGCGGAAACACCGTTCACCGCCGACGGTCAGTTCCTCCCCGTCGATGAGGTCTTCCAGGCCGTTTCCCGGGCGGCGTGAATGCGGACGCATCTGCGTCTGAGGCACGGCGCCCTCTTCCGATGCGCCGGCGCCGGCGCTCGGCTCGGCCGGGGGCAACGGCCCGCGGTTGAGCGCTTCCAGTCGGCGGCGTACCTCCTCGAGCGACATGGCGTCCATTCTAATTGCGCCTGGCTGGTGCGCATACGGTCACCAAAGGGAGCGGTGGCTTACAGCATGTCGTGGCACGATTTCTCGGACCGACGCCCTGCGGGATTCGGTTGCCCGCCGGAGCGGCTCACCTTAGCATGCCACCGAGGTCGATACTGCCGTTGCGGGTATGGAATCAAGGTTGCTCGACATTATCGAGGAGCGCGTGCTGGTCCTCGACGGGGCCATCGGCACCGGTCTGCACCAGCGAGATCTACCCCTTTCCGATTATCGCGACCTGGAGAACTGCGGTGAGGTCCTCAACCTCACTCGCCCCGACGTCGTCCGCGACCTGCATCGCTCCTTCCTGGAGGTCGGGTGCGACGGGGTCACCACCAACACGTTCAGCGGCGGCAGACAGGTCCTGGCGGAGTTCGGCCTCCAGGACCAGACGGTCGAGATCAACCGTCGGGCGGCCGAGATCGCCCGCCAGGCTTGCGACGAGTTCTCCACACCCGACAAACCGCGCTTCGTGATCGGTTCGATCGGTCCGGGCATCAGGCTGGCCTCCCTGGGGCAGACCGACTGGGATCAACTGGTCGAAGGTTACACCGAACAGGCCCGGGGGCTGCTCGAAGGCGGGACCGACGCTCTCAACATCGAAACCTGTCAGGACATCCTGCAGGTCAAGGCCGCCGTGGTGGCGGCCGGCCGGGCCATGGAGCGGGTCGGGCGTGAAGTGCCCATCATCTGCTCCGTGACCATTGAGACCACCGGAACGATGCTGCTGGGCACGGAGATCGGCGCCGCCGTTGTCGCCCTGGCGCCCTACGACCGGGTCAAGATCATCGGCATGAACTGCGCTACCGGCCCGCAGGAGATGAGCGAGCACGTCCGCTACCTCAGCAGCGCCTGCGATCGCTACCTGCTCGTCCAGCCCAACGCCGGCCTGCCGCAGCTCGTTGACGGCCGACCGCACTACACGCTCACGCCCAGGGAGCTGACCCGCTGGCTCGTCGAGTTCATCGAGGTGGACGGCGTCAACCTTGTCGGCGGCTGCTGCGGGACCACGCCCGAGCACCTGGCGGCCGTGGTCCGGGGCGTCGGCACTCGCCGCCCCAAACAGCGCCGCATTCACTGCGAGCCGTCGGTCAGCAGCATCTACCAGCCCGTCACCATCCGGCAGGACACCGCCATCCTGGCCATCGGCGAGCGCACCAACGCCAACGGCTCGAAGAAGTTCCGCGAGCTGCTCGCCGCCGGTGACTACGACGGCATGATCCAGATGGGCAGGGAGCAGGTCGAGGCCGGCTCTCACCTCCTTGACGTCTGCACCGCCTACGTCGGGCGCGACGAGGCAGCCGACGTGAAGGAGGTCATTCGTCGTTTCGCCACCGACATCACCGCGCCGCTGGTCATCGACAGCACCGAGGTCAACGTCATCGAGGACGCCCTCAAGCTCCTCGGCGGGCGCTCCATCATCAACTCGATCAACCTCGAGGACGGCGAGAAGAAGCTGGATGAGATCTGCACCCTGGCCAGGCGGCACGGCGCGGCTCTCATCGCCCTGACCATCGACGAGGAGGGCATGGCCAAGACGGCCGACCGAAAGGTGGCCGTTGCCAGGCGAATCCACGATCTGGTCACTCGGCGCCACGGCATGAACTCGGCCGACCTGATCTTTGACCCCCTCACCTTCACCATCTGCACCGGCAACGAGGACGACCGACGCCTGGCGGCCGAAACGCTCGAAGCGATCCGGCGGATCAAGGTGGAACTGCCCGGCGTGCACACGCTCCTGGGGGTCAGCAACGTCAGCTTCGGCCTCAAGCCGCCGACCCGCACAGTGCTCAACAGCGTCTTCCTGCACTACGCTCGCGAGGCCGGCCTCGACGCCGCCATCCTCCACGTCGGCGGAATCGTGCCTCTGTTCAAAATTGAGGACGCCAAACGCATCGCGGCCGAGGACCTGATCTTCGACCGCCGCCGTGACGGCTATGACCCCCTGGAAACCCTGATCTCCCTCTTTCCCGACGGCCCGGTGGCCGCCCGCGAACCCGAGACCACGCCCAAGTCCGTCGAGGACCGCCTCAAGCACCGCATCATCGACGGCAACCGCACCGGCCTGGACGAAGATCTGGACGAGGCCCTGACCACCTACCGGCCGCTGGACGTCATCAACGACATCCTGCTCGACGGCATGAAGACCGTCGGCGACCTGTTCGGCGCCGGCCGGATGCAGCTCCCCTTCGTCCTCAAGAGTGCCGAGACCATGAAGGCCGCCGTCGCTTACCTCGAGCCCTACATGGACCGCTACGAGTCCGGCGGCAAGGGCAGCATCGTCCTGGCCACCGTCCGCGGCGACGTCCACGACATCGGCAAGAACCTCGTGGACATCATCCTGACCAACAACGGCTACACCGTGCACAACCTCGGTATCAAGCAGCCCATCAGCGCCATCATCGACGCCTACCAGGAGCACAACGCCGACGCGATCGGCATGTCCGGCCTGCTGGTCAAGTCCACGGTAGTGATGGGCGAGAACCTGGCCGTCCTGAAAGAACGCGGCCTCAGCCCGCCGGTGATCCTCGGCGGCGCCGCCTTGACCCGTAAGTACGTCGAGCAGGACCTGCGCCCCGAATACCCCGGGCCCCTCTTCTACGCCAAGGACGCCTTCGACGGCCTCCAGTTGCTGGGCGCGATTGTGTCCAAGAAGGTCGCAGTCGCGCCCGCCGAGGCACCCGTAGCGGTCGAGGCCACCGCGCCGCCGTCGCGCCCTCCGGAAATCGCGATCCGTCCCACCGCGGCCCCGGCCCGAAGCGCCATCCGCCGCGACGTACCCATCCCGGCACCGCCGTTCTGGGGCTCGCGCGTCGTCGAGAGGATCGAGCTGCAGGCCGCACTGGGCTTCCTGAACGAGAACATGCTCTTCCAGGTCCAGTGGCAGTACCGCAAGGCCGGGCGCACAAAGCAGGAGTACGAGCGCTACGTCAACAACGAGGTCCGCCCCATCTACCGCGATCTGGTCGAGCGGTGCCGGCGCGAGGGCATCCTGGCGCCGCAGGCCATCTACGGCTACTGGCCCGCTCAGGCCGAGGGCGACACACTGATTGTCTACGACCCCGCCCCCTTGATCGACGGCGACGCGCCGCCGGGGTTGGCCGACGTACCGGCCGAGGTGGACTGGCGCCCGGTCGCTCACTTCGAGTTCCCGCGACAGGGCAAACCGCCTTACTGGTGTCTGAGCGACTTCTTCCGGCCGATCGAGACCGGGCAGATGGACGTGGCCGCCTTCATGGTCGTTACGGTCGGGCGCAAGGCCAGCGACGTCGCCCGCGAGTGGTTCGCCGATGACCGCTACCGCGACTACCTCCACCTGCACGGTCTGAGTGTCGAGTCGGCCGAGGCTCTGGCCGAGTACCTGCACAAACAGATTCGCGTCGAGTGGGGCATCGCGGATGACGACGCCCGCGACCGACAGGGCCTCTTCAAGCAGCAGTACCGCGGCTCGCGCTATAGCTTCGGCTACCCCGCCTGCCCGCGCCTGGAGGACCAGATCAAGTTCTGGCCGCTGCTCCAACCCGGGCGCATCGGGGTCGAGCTATCCGAGGAGTTCCAACTCGAACCGGAACAGAGCACCACCGCCCTGATCTGCCACCACCCCGAAGCCAAATACTTCAGCGTCAAGTAACGTCCGCCGCGTGGACGCATGCGATCGGAGTCCCGAAGGGACGCAAGACTGGTAGGGTGGGTGAAGCCGGTCGAAGACGGGCGCAACCCACCATCCAAGCCTGAGCCGCGACCGCCCGGGAGCGCGATGGGATCAGCCCCGCGTACCCATGTGCTGTCAGTCCTGCAGGGACGCAAGTCAATAGCCCAGGGCCTTGGCCCTGGGTATCGATCTCACCCAAGCCCAAAGCCCCAACGGGGCGAAAGGCCGGGCTCGTGCGACACCTTCATTTCGGTGACCAATGCGGTTATCCTGACACTCAGTCTGCGACACCCCGGAATGTGCGAGACCGATCATGCTCGAAGGACCCAACATCATCCTGCGGCTCTTCGCCGAAGACGACCTGGACGAGTTCCTGAAGCTCGAGAACACCTACGCCGAGATGGGCGAGTTCTCTTCCACCGGCTTTCGCTCGCCGGGCCAGTTCCGCAAGCAGTTCGGCGAGACCGGCGGCTGGGACGACAATCTGGGCCGCATGCTCATCACCGACAAGAAGGGCCGTATGCTCGGCCACATCATGTTTTTCAACGAGCCCTCGCACCAGGCCGGCCTGGAGGTCGGCTACGGCATGTTCCGGCGAGAGGACCGCGGCAAGGGATACGCCACCGAGGCCCTGCGCATCTTCTCGGCCTACCTGTTCGAGCTCAAACCCATCCCGCGGCTGCAACTTGGCACCCACGTGGACAACATCCCCGCCCGTCGCGTGGCCGAGAAGTGCGGTTACAAGCTGGAGGGCACGTTGCGGCAGGTCTTCTTCGCCCGCGGTCGCCACGTCGACTGCGTGCTCTACTCGCTCCTGCGCGACGAATGCCCCTCACTGGCCGACGCCCTCAAGACCTGACCGCCCCCCGTTTCCGAGCCGCGATCGTGAGGGAGCGGACAGCGTTCACTGGGCACACCAGATCACTCGTGCGAGCCCGGCTGGGGCGGCTTCCACCCGCCGTCCGTTCTGCGCACGATCCTGCGTTTCTGAGGGGGGAGCAGCCCGCGCGGCGACGTGCCGGCTATGCCGATGCCAATCGCTTCTGCACCAGCGCTTCCGCGCCGCCGGCCACGATCAGCTCCTGAGCCACCTGCTTGAGCGGTGTGAACGGGAACGTGCGGCCGTCGTACGTGATCGTCGAGTCCGCGAAACTCGCCGTGCCGCCCGGTTCTACATCCGACGCAACCTCGGTTTCACCCGGCGTCAAGGCCCGGGCGCGGCGTGCCCGAGTCCGGTGGGGTGCCTGCTCAACTTGAGCGGTGGGGCCGTGGTCAAGTTGAGGTATGGTCCGAGGTCAACTCAAGTCGGGTGTGGATACGCCTTGTATCCGGTCCCGATACGCCTTGAGTCCGGTCCGTACTTAAGTTGAGCGCGCTGCCTGCTTAAGTTGAGCGCGCTGCGGATACCAGCTTGGTACGCGCTGTCTTCCGCCAAGCCGGGTTCGGGCGTCGAATCCAGGTTGGAAACGGCTCTCACGGGGCTCCAGCGGTCCGCAGAAGTCTCTCATATTGCCCAGCTTCACACGCCCGTCGGCCCGCCGCCGACACCGAGAAGCCGGCTGGCCGATCCGGGCGAATTGAAGTTCCTGCTGCTGAGCACCCGCCCCCCCGCCGTGGCGAGATTTTCTGGGTCGGACGGTGGCAAAACCGCGCACTATCTGTTAAGGTGGCTCAGCACCCGGGGCGAGGTCGGCCCCTGGAGCGAAACGGCCAGCGCGCCGGTCGGGGCGTGAGAAGCTTTCACCTCGCAGCCGTCAGCGGTCAGCAGGACGGTTGGTCCGGTGGTCGTAGCGGTATGACAACGGAATCCAAAGTGTGATGAACCCGAAGCTCGCTTTGGTCTCTTGTATTGTGCTTCTTTACGTCTGCATAGTGTATTGGCGGTACAGACCACAATGTAGGGCTGGAGACAGCCAGTGCAGGTTCTTCGAGCCAGAGACTGCTTTTGACAGGGTGCGGTGCCGGCGCCATCGGAGGGCGTTCAACCGCGTGGCCAATACAAAGCGTTGTTGTATTGCGCCCGGCTTGAATTCTAAAAGCACGAGGGAGGTTGTTCTTATGCTGACGCCTGCGGTTGCCGCCGCGGTCTACGCCACCCTTAAGATGCTCTGATCCGGCCGAATCAGAGACGGCTCTACGGCCTGAAATGGTATAAGGTAGGAGACATGACGTGCAGCTCCTCGATCGTAGCAACCCAGCTGATCTTCGACGCCGACCTGGCCCGCTCTTCGAACCTCTTGGACACATAATAAACCGAGCATTCGAGGAACACGCCAAGCGTGAAGAAAACGGAAGCGGGCTCCACCCGGGTGCGCCCCCGGAAAACGCGCCGCTCATTGCAGATCGCTATGTACCTCGGCTTCCTCTCACCTCCGCTCAAGGCGAGGGGTGGCTCCCAGAGACTCTGCTTCCCGTTCAGCCTGGTCCCTTAACAGAACCGCCCACGCGAGGGACATACCGCTATGGCTTGGATGAATTGACATTAATGCGTTCGTGTGTGGAGAGCGTTGGGGCGGTCTTGCAGGTACTGGGCCCGGTGGGATGTGGTAAGACATTCTTATTAAAGTACTTCCGTGCATGTCTGTGTCCTGAAGTGAACAGATGCCGCTCGAACCGGCCCCTGCTTCTGCCGATATATCTCGATGGTAATATTCAACGCTCTGGCCGCCATCGCGCGGCCACGGCGGCAGCCTACGTAGCGGCCTTGGAAGGACGACACACGGATTGGTACGCAACGACAGTGCAGGACATTGAGGATTTGCAGGTGCATCTAGCTTTGGCCACAGCGGAGGCGTTGAACTGGTTTGCCGATTCACTGCCTGCCGGTCAGAGCGTAAGCGGATGGCCCGCTTGGCTCCGCGACAGACCGATGAACCGCACATTTGACGACATCCTCGACGCACTACAGAAGCTACAGGATCTCAACAGCTTTCGACCAGTGTTCCTTCTTGATAACCTAGACCGAATGACCGCTGCGCATCAAGCCGCTGCGTGCTTTTTGGGTGAGGCTATCGTGGCTAGGGGCGGATACGCAGTCCTAAGTCTGCGCCCCGAGACGCAGCGCCACCTTGTTCGAGCGCTCGACCCCTTCACTCGGGCGCACATCAACCTAGAAGCACATGACGCGCTGAGGGAAGAGGAGACCATCCATTCCATTCTGAAGCTGAGACTTGCCGAGTGCCGTAGGGGATTGGCGCAAGTGCTGCATCACAAGCCGTTTATGCTCGGGGAGTTTAGACTTGATGTCAAAGATGCCCAAGGGCTGGTTGGCCAGCTTCTCGAGGCGATCGTGCACGAGGGCACCCTCAAACGACTTAGAATCCTGACCAACCGGAACCGGCGCTATCTTCTTGAGGCAGTGGCTTTCCTGCTGACCTACGCGCCCCTCCCGGACGAGATACCAGCCTTTATAGCTTTGGGCGTTGTGGAGGATCCGGCCTTCGATGCAGAGCACCTCGAGCGTTGGAGACGGCAAAGATACCCGTTCATTCGTGACGGACTGTTGACCGGGCCTTACGAGACATTTATTCCCAGCAAAGTCGCCGAGTGCCGATGGCTAGGATATATGATCAACGTCTTCTGCAACGGGCGTGCAACGATGCCGTGTAACTGGACTGTACGCCTTAATATTCTTTTTGCGGCCCAGCATTCCCATGGTAGGGTGCTCTTGGTTGAATACTTGTGGAAGGCGTGGGCTGAGTATTGTGCGATCAGGGACCTGGTGGATGAGGACTTGTATAAGCACGAGTTCAACCATGCGTTGTCGAGCTTGATTAATGCTGGTTTGTTGGAGAGCCCATCCGTATATCACATCCCGAGCCATACAGAAGTGCAAGGAGGCTGGAAACTCGGCATTACGAGTCTCGGGCGCTTTTACCTGGATGTATGCATAGAGAACCTTGCATACGTCAGGTTTGCCAAGGACTCGATAGAATGGAAAGAGCATCCATCGTGGCAAAACGAGCCGCGCTCGCTCAAGCTTGCAGGAGACACGGCGACAGGAAAGGAGAGGGCCGAGAACGTCGCGCGCACAATGGAGTTGCTCGGTACCTATGAGATGGAGTGGATGCGAGATCGCGTAAGGCAGGGTGATGGGCGAAAATACGCTGCGTTGTTCACAGATGACCGGTGTGGCTGTTCGGTCTATGGTGGCCTAGCGGCAGCGATGCTGAAGGACATCCGGAGATTCGTCGTCTACGACGCGTCTATCGCAATAACGATTCTCGAAGATACTGTGAGTGGACTGAGGACAGAGGGTGCAATCGCGGTTCAGGCGACGTAGAGTCGTGCGCCGTCGAAGGAAGTTGCGACGGCGCCTTAATCCTCATGCGGTTTCAAAAAGGGTATGACCTTTGCCCCGTATATGAGCAGGGGGCCAGGGGGCAGACGGGTGGGCCAGGTTCTTTGAATCGGGGTCTGGATTCTGGGACAAGAACATGGCCCCTGAAATCGCCCCTTGCCTCCTCCCCGGCCGCACCGTATCATCCGGACTGGTCGATTCTGCCCGGACTTCGGGTGCTACACGCCCCTGTTTCAAGCAAAGGAGCTTCTCCAATGGCCGATTACATCGCCGGCGGCGACGCCGAGTTCAACGCCTGGCTGGACAACTTCGTCACCTACGCCAGTGCCAAGCTGGCCGAGCTGGGTCTGGCGGCGGGTGACCTGACGCCGATCACGACCGCGCAGACCACCTGGGCCGGGGCCCTGGCCGCGCACGTCACCGCCCAGCAAACCGCCAGGAGCGCCACCCAGCAGAAGAACGCCGACCGCGCCGCCGTGCTCTCGCTGGTCCGGGCCGAACCACCGCACGGAGTGAAGGGTCACCTCAAGAAAGCTAGAGCCGTGGCACTTGACCAAGCCCAACCCACCTCCATGGCGTGCAACACCCAGCCCCACAAGATCTTGCGTTTCCCAAGGTCATCGGGCAAATCCACCGAATTCGCTCCGAGCACTGCGCAGACGCGCAGAGACTCGCCCCAAGCCGCGCCGTCCTGAGCCATCGTCGCGAGCGACTACTGCGTCGAAGCCAATCGTTTCTGCACCAGCGCTTCTGCGCCGCCGGCCACGATCAGCTCCTGGGCCACCTGCTTGAGCGGTGTGAACGGGAACGTCCGGCCGTCGTACGTGATCGTTGAGTCCGCGAAGCTCACGGTCGCCGTGCCCGGCGTTGGAACGGTTCGCGGGCCGTCGCCCACCTGGTCGGCGAAGCGGTCGCGAAGGGCCGTCACCAGGTCCGGGCATTCGAACACGACGAATCCGTTGTTGAACGCGTTGCGCTTGTATGTCTGCGAGAAGGAGGCGGCGATGACCATGCGAATTCCGCGATAGGCCAGCGCAGTGGCTGCCTGCTCGCGCGATGAACCGCAGCCGAAGTTGCGGCAGCCGACGATGATGTCGCCCTGCACCGCGATCTTCTGAAACTCGGGGTCGTAGTTCAGCATGGTGGCTTGGCCCATCTGCTCGGGCGTCAGGTCGTCCCGATAGGTGACGTCCTTGCCGTAGATGCCGTCGGTGTTGAGATCGTCCTTCGGCAGCAACAGCAGACGACCCTCGACCTTCTCGGGGAAGCCGGCCAGGATGCTGACCGCGCCGGCCTCGCGCTTCGGCCGAGGATTCTCTTTCACGCGCGGTTCGATCTTGACGGCTTCAAGGCGTTGCGGAGCGCACATGTACCCGGCGGCGGCCGACGCGGCCACGACGGCCGGGCTGGCCAGATAGACCGACGCTTCCCGCGAACCCATCCGCCCCTGGAAGTTGCGGTTGGTGGCGCTGATGCCGACCTCGCCGGCCTCCAGCGTGCCTTCACCCAGCCCGATGCACGGCCCGCACCCCGGCGGCAGGACCCGGGCGCCGGCCTCGACCAGCGTGTCCCAGACGCCGGTCTTCTGGGCGGCATCCTGCACGCTTGCGGAGGCGGCGGCCACGTAGAGCTGCACGTGATCGGCCACCTTTTTGCCCTTCAACACGTTGGCCGCTTCGGTCAGGTCTTCCAGACGGGCGTTGACGCAGCTCAGCAGATAGGCCTTGTCCACCTTGACCTTCTGCTGCTCCATCTGCGGCAGGGGAGTGATGACCTTGACCTCGTTGGGGCCGGCCACGTGCGGCGTCACCTTGGACAGGTCGAGTGTCAGGTCCTTGGCATAATATGCGTCAGCATCGGCCTGGAGGCGCTCGGCGTACCAGCGATCCACGTCCGCCCGCGTGTAGCGTGGCGGATCGTCGCCTCGTCGGGCGAAGGCGTCCGCCCGGCCGTAGAGATAATCCCGGCAGACCTCATCGAACGGGAAGACGCCGGCCAGGGCGCCCCACTCGGTGGTCATGTTGGCGATGCTCAGCCGCTGGTCCATGGTCAGGTCGGCCAGGTGATCGCCGGCGAACTCGACGACGTGGTTGAGCACCTCGTCGTTGTTGAACACGCCGCACAGGGTGATGATCACGTCCTTGCCCACGACGCCGGGCTGAAGCCGGCCCATCAGATGGACCTTGGCCACCGGCAGCACCTCCCACCAGGTCTCGCCGGTGGCCCACAGGGCGGCCGCGTCGGTTCGCACCACCGGCGTGCCCAGAGCGGCCACTCCGCCGTAGAGGTTGCTGTGCGAGTCGCTGGCCACCACCATCGACCCCGGCGTGACATAGCCCTCCTCGACCATGATCTGGTGCCCGATGCCGGTGCCGGCCTTGAAGAAGTCGATGCCGTGCTCGGCCGCGAAGGCCTCGATCTTGGCGTACTTGGCCAGATTGTCGGGTGAGGTGTTCTGGATGTCGTGATCCAGGCAGTAGACCGGCTGCCTGGGGTCGTGCACCCCGGCCGCCCCGATCGTCTTGAACTTCGGGATGACCGCGCTGGTGTTGTCGTGGGTCATCACGTGCTTGGGACGCACCGAGACGATGTCGCCGGCGTAGACCTTCTCTCCCTCGGCGAGCCCGGTGGCGTAACGGGTGACGATCTTCTCGATCAGAGTCTGGCCCATGTCAGCACCTTTCACGCGGGGTCCATCTTGCGGACCACGTTGTTTGCGATCAGGGGCCGCGAGCCGGAAACGAGACTCTCTTGTCCGGTCCGTAAGGCGGCCCCGATGTTCCCTGTTGCCTCTTGTCCGATGCCTTACTTCCCCACGGCCTTGGCGATATCGAAGTCGATGAAGTCCGTGTGGTGGAAGATGATCGACTCGATGGTGCGCTGCACGTGGTCGCCCTCCTTCGAGTGGGTGGCCACGATGTGCATGACCTCGTCCGGCAGGCCGTGTTTGTAACACAGTCCCACGCCGCTGAACGGGTGCCGCAGCATGTCACCGGCGTGGCCCTTGACGATCTTGCCGTCCTTTTTGGCATACTCGAGCGGCTTGCCGACGTCGGCCAGCAGGGCGCCGGCCAGCAGCGTGTCGCGGTCGATCGGAACCCGGTCGCCCCAGACGCCCTTGAGCACCTTCTCGACGGCCAGGCACATCTGGGCGCACGACCGCACGTGCTCGATGAATCGCATGTCGATCTTGCCGGCCAGCAGCGTGAACGGGATTTCGGTCAGCTCCTGGGGTTGCCAGCCGCCGCGGGTGATCGACTCCTCCCAGACACTGATGACCTTCTCGCGCAGGTCCTGGTTGCGGATTTCCTGAAGCTCCGGGAAGAGTTCCTTGATCTTGTCTCGCATCGTGTTCTCTCGCAGAGTCCGCCGCGGCGGATCCCACCACTCGGTCCTCAGTCCTCAGCACCCGGCCCTGTCTACAGGCTTCTATGTGCCGGGCCGTCGTACTCGCGCTTGGCCGGGTCGATGTTGCGCATCGGCCGCTCGCGGGTCATCTCCTCCCGGGCCTGGGCGATCAGGCCAGCGGTCCGGGCCAGGATAAAGAACCCGTTCATGATCTCGTACTCGAAGCCCAGCCCGCCCAACACCGCCCCGATGGCGCCGTCCACGTTGATGGGCAGCTTCCGGCCGATCTGTCGCTCGAGGCCCCGCTCGACGGCCCTGGCGGCTTCGATGTGCCGTTCGGCCACGCCCGCCCCGGCCGCCAGATCGAACAGCCGGGCCGTCCGCGGATCGTTGGTGTGCACCCGATGACCGAACCCGGCCACGCGAATCCCGCGGTCCTTGTAGTCGGCCAGCACCTTGTCGGCCGCTTCGTCGAGCGAGCAGCCGTCCGTGTCGGCGCGTTCGATGACGTCGGCCAGTGCCCGGGCGCAATCCTCGATGGCGCCGCCGTGCGACCGGTTGATGTGCAGGACCCCGGACGCGATGCAGGCGTTCAAGGGCGCGGAGGTGGAAGCGGCCGTACGGGCGGCCAGCGCCGACGGCGCTCCGGGCCCGTGGTCCACCGACGAGACCAGCATGGCCGTCATCAGCCGGCCCACGCCCTCGTCCGGCAACTCCCCGCGGAGCAGCAGGTAGAAGGCCTGTCCGAAATCCACGCGCCCCATCAGCTCATCGATACGGTAGCCGCGGAGGCGCACCTCGTTGGGCTTGATGTCGCTGATGGCGGTCTTCCAGGTGTTCTCGCTCATGGCGTCCTCCGCTGATGGTCCGCTGATTATCCACGGAATGCTCGTGGGCTCCAGTCGTCCGGGGTCGGCCGTCCGCCCGGCTGCCGTTTCCTGCTGGCCGGGACCGGAGCTTTCGGGTATCCTCCCGCCGCCGTCCGGGGACATGACTTGCCGATCCCACCGGGCGACATCGTAGCCTAGCAAACGGCGTGCCGCACCTGCAGCCCGACCTGGCCTGTCCGAAGGGAGACCCGATCCGTGTCCGACACAGCCACCAGCGACTTCTATCCCGAATCCGGCAAAAGGAAGGGGGAGATTTTCGGCCACCCCAAGGGGCTCTACGTCCTCTTCTTCACCGAGCTGTGGGAGCGGTTCAGCTTCTACGGCATGAAGACGCTGCTCCTGCTCTACATGATCAACCACTTCTTCTGGTCGCAGGAGAGAGCGTCCGACCTGCTGGGCACCTACGCCATGCTGGCCTACGGCCTGCCGGTGGTGGGCGGGTTCATCGCCGACCGCTACCTGGGTGCCAAACGGGCGGTCCTGTTGGGGGCTGCCCTGTTGTCCCTGGGCCACCTGACCATGGCCTTCGAGAACATGGTGTGCTTCTACACGGCGCTGGGGCTGATCATCGCCGGCGTGGGGCTGCTCAAGCCGAATGTCTCGACGCAAGTCGGCGCCCTCTACAAGCCGGGCGACCCTCGCCGTGACGGGGCCTTCACCATCTTCTACATGGGCATCAACCTGGGGGCGCTGGTCGGTCCGTTGCTCTGCGACTGGCTGCGGGTTCACTACGGGTACTCCTACGGCTTCGCGGCCGCCGGCGTGGGCATGATCCTGGGGATGATCGTCTACGTCATCGGGCAGCGGAAGCTCGTCGAGTTCAGGCAGGACGTGCCCGACGAAGCGGGCGAGAAAGGGGGAGGTTCTGCAGGGGTGGTGGCACACCCGCCTCATGTCGTGCGCGACCGCATTATCGTGCTGCTGATCGTCTTCGCTTTCATCATCCTGTTCTGGACGGCCTTCGAGCAGAGCCCCAACGCGATGCTCGTCTGGGCCGACAAACACACGAACCTTCGGCTCGCGACGACTGAGGTAATACCCGCCGCGCTTGAAGAAACCGCGGCGGTGGCGCCCGACACCGCCCCTGCCGAGACGAGCTGGTGGAGCGATCCGAGCATGACTTCGGGTGCGACCCAGTCGTTCAATCCGTTTTTCATCATCGCCCTGGCGCCGATCTTCGCCTTCGTCTGGCTGCGGCTTGGGCGGTGGGGTCTGGAGCCTTCGACGCCGACCAAGATGGTCATGGGGCTGGCACTGGTGGCTGTGGCGTTCGCGGTCATGTGGCCCGCGGCGACGCGGGAGAACCGCCGGGCGGCCGTCCCGCTGGCAGCACTGCCCGAGGGCCTGAAAGCCGACCAGGACGGCGTGGTGTACAGCGAGGAGGCCGGCGGAGGAGAGCCCGTCTACTACGGCGCCAAGCGTCTGCGCTATGACGCCGGCGCCGCGACGCTTCGGATGGAAGGTGTGCTGACGGATCTGGACCGACTGCGGTTGCTGGGTGAGGGGGCCTCCGGCGAGTTCAAGCAGGCGGTGGCGGAGCTGATCGAGCGGTCCGCCCAGCGCGCCGCCGAGGCCGGGATGGGCGAAACCTGGTCGTTCGACCGGGTGCTCGCCGAGGCACCGGCAGGCTTCGTGCTCACCGGTGACGAAGCCCGGAAGGTGGCCGAGTGGGACCCGACCACGGAGACGCTCACCGTCAGCGGAGAGATCAAAGACCGTGCCAAGGCCGAGTTACTGGCGGCTGGTGCCGCTCCAGAGTTCAAGCGAGCCATCGATCAGGTCTACGTCGAGTCCTCGAAGTTCAAGGTGACCGTCTGGTGGCTGATCGCGTTTTATCTCGTGCTTACGATGGGTGAGCTGTGTCTGTCGCCGGTGGGGCTGTCGCTGGTGACCAAGCTGGCCCCGGCCAAGCACGTGGGGTTGTTCATGGGCGGCTGGTTCCTGGCGACGGCCATCGCGGAGAAGCTGGCCCAGGTCTTCGGGGCGTACTGGGGCAAGATGGCGCCAGGGGACTATTTCGTGATCTTCGTCATCATGTGCGGCGTTGGGGCCCTCCTTATGGCCCTGCTCATCCGTCCGTTGAAGCGCAGGATGCACGGTGTGAACTAGCGGGCGCCGACGCGTGTCGGCTCGCCGGCGCGCGGTGGTGCAGATCGGCATGACGATTCGCGGACTCTTGCTCGACGTCGAGGGCGTGCTGGTGGCCGACAAGCGCTACCAGGCGATTCCCGGCGCGGTGGACTTCATCCGGACCCTGCGCCGGCGGAACCTGCCCTTCCGGTTGATCACCAACAACACCACGGACTCGCGCCCGGCCCTGCTCGAGAAGCTGACCGCGGCCGGTTTCGACCTGACCATCGACGAGCTGCACACCTGCACCGGTGCCGCGGTTCAGCGACTTCGCGAACTGAAGGCCCGGCGATGCCTGGTTCTGGGCGTGCAGGCGCTGCGGCAGATCTTCCGTGACGGGGGTTTCGAGGTCGTTGAAGACAGCGACGCGGACGCCGTCGTCGTCGGCCTGGACACGGAGTTGACCTATGAGCGGCTGCGGCTGGCCTGCGACGCGGTAGGGCGGCGGGGGGCGGCCTTCATCGCCCTGCACCGCAACCGTTCCTTCCCCGACGCGCAGGGACGCATCTCGCCCAGCGTCGGGCCGATCGTCGAGGCCATCCGGTATGCCACGTTGGTCGAGCCCACGGTGGTCGGCAAGCCGAGCCCGGACTATTTCGGCCAGGCGCTGGCCGCTGTCGACCGGCCGGTCGAATCGGTGCTGGTCGTTTCTGACGACCCGTTCTCCGACCTGGCCGGGGCCAAGCGGATGGGCATGCAGGCGGCGTTCGTGCTCTCGGGTAAGTACCCCACCGCTGGCATCCTCGAGCGGATCGCCCCGTCCGAGCGACCGGACGTGACCGTCGAGCGGATCGGGGACCTCCTGTCGGCGGGCTTCGGCGGGCTCTGATCGGCGGACGGCCCGGTGAGCGTGACGCGGTCACTGGCGGATTGATCTGAAGGGCATTTGGCCCTACCGTGTGGCCCCGCCCCGGCAGGCGAAGGCGCGACCCCACCCGACGAGGGTGGTGTGGCCGCCGGGACGTTAGGCATCCGGCTCGGGCTGTGCAGGGGTGCGGTGAGCAGCCCACGGGCGGATGCGGTTGACCAATGCAGTGGGTCGGCGGTCGTGTCCGCCACCCGCGAGCGGCGAAGCGTTTCCGCGACCGGCCCCTCGGCCCGCCGTTGAAAGGGAGAACCAATGGCTAACGCTCCACACCCCACGAAGTTCCCCGAGAACGCCTATCGCGAACTCGAGCCGGGCGAGACGTACGTGCCCATGGTCCCCCCGGACATGGCCGTCCCGGAGCTGACCGGTCGGGTGATCGTGTTCGGCCTGATCATGAACATCATCTTCTCGGTGGCGGCCACCTTCCTGGCCCTCAAGGCCGGGCAGGGGATCGAGACGGCCATCCCCATCTCAATTCTGGCGGTGGGTCTGTCGGGCTTCCTGCTCAAGACCGGTGGCAGGGGCAGTTCGATCCTCGAGAACGTCTACGTCCTGGCGATCAGCACGACCTCGGGCTACGTCGCCGGCGGCACCTGCTTCACCATGCCGGCCATTTACATCCTCAGCCTCAACACTAGTTTGGAGATGAGCACCACTTCGCTGTATCTCCAGATCGCCCTGGTTCCGTTCCTTGGCTCGATTCTAGGTGTCATCTTCCTTATTCCCTTCCGGCGCTACTTCGTCAAGGAGATGCACGGCAAGCTGCCGTTCCCGGAGGCGACGGCCACTAACGAGATCCTGGTCACCGGGGCCTCCGGGAGCACCGGGCAAGCCTGGATCCTGATCTACTCTTTTATCCTGTCCGCCGTGTACACCTTCCTTGCCACAGGGCTGAAGCTGTTTTCCGACGTCTTCACCACGGGCATGACCAGGCTCGAAGTCGCCGGCAGGGAACCGGTTGAGACGCTGGCGTTCGGGGAAGAGGGGCTGTTTGGGAAGCTTGCCACCGGAATCAAGGCGGTGCTCTCGATGGGGGCGGGGGCCTATTACCTGGGTCTGGGTTTCATCATCGGTCTGCGCTATGCGTCGATCATCTGCGCGGGGTCGTTCCTGTCCTGCTTCGCTCTGGTTCCGCTTCTCGCCCAGCTCGATTTGAAGGACCTTCAGCGGCTGAACCCGGCGTGTGTGGCCCACAACGGGCCGGAGGAGGACACACCGCGATTCGGCCTGCCCATGGGGCTGGCGGCCACACTCGACCGGTTCGGGGAGCCCGATCGAAAGCAGGATTGGCCGGAGCAACTCAAGACCTACGACGCCGAGCTGCGCGATGAGTTTGCCCGCAACGAGATCGTGCTCGAGCCGGACGCCACGGTCTCGATGAAGAAAGCCGGAGAAAAATGGGAGGTCACCGGCGGAAAGAATGTCTACACACTGAAAGCAACCGAGAGCGATATCGCCGTGCACTTCGGCACGGAGAAGGAACCGAGATTCACGATAGCCGCGTCGTTCGGCGGCAAGCTGGACGAGATGGACCGAAAGGCCATTCTTCGCCGAGAGATCGGTGAACAGTTTGCCCAGAACGAACATCCTTTTGCAAAGCAGTCGGTCGAGATCGCGGTTAGGGAAGCAGGGCACGTCTGGCGTCTGAAAGACAAGTACCAGGCGTATGTGTTGCGGGCGGAGCCGGACGCGGACACGATTGCCGTGTTCGCGCAGGAGGCCGGCCCCGGGGACATCTTCACGAACATTCCGAAGAACATCGGTATAGGGGCGATCTTCACCGCCGGTCTGCTCTCCATCCTTAAAATGGGCAGTGTAATCGTCACGGCGTTGCGCAAGGCGCTGGGGAGCCTGTTCAGGAAGGGCGGCGCCGCCGCAGCCCTCGAGCGTACGGACGAGGACATCAGCTATCCGGCGATGGCCGTTCTCGGCGTGGTGACGATCATCGTGATGGCTGTCTTCTTCCGCATTGTCGTCCTGGCCAACATGCCTGACGCCGGCTGGCTCACCTTTGTGTCCGTCATCCTGGCGCTGGTGATCGCCTTCCTGTTCACGACGGTGTCGGCCTGGGCGATCGCCATGATCTCGGTGACGCCGATCTCAGGCATGACGGTCACCACGATTATCATCACAGCGGTGGTGCTGGCGGCGGCGGGGCTGCCCAAGGGCGACGGCGGCATGCTGGCCACCTTGCTGGTTGGCGGCGTGGTCTGCTGCGCCTTGTCAATGGCCGGTGGACTGGTGACCAACTTCAAGCTCGGGTACTGGCTGGGGGCTAGTCCGCGGAAGATCGCCTGGTGCGCCATCGTCGGCTCGCTGGTTTCTGCGCTGTTTGTCGGTGGCACGATCATGGTGCTGGCCTATCAGCCCGGCTATACCGGCCCGAGCGCCCTGCCGGCGCCGCAGGCCAACATGATGGCCAGCGCTCTGGAAAGCTTCCTGGGGACTGGCGAGGTCCCCTGGCTTCTCTACGGCGTGGGCGTCGTAATCGCCTTGCTGGTGGAGCTCATCGGCATATCGGCCCTGGCCTTCGGGCTGGGCATGTATCTGCCCATTTACATCAACACGCCGATTCTGATAGGGGCCTTCGTAGCCACACTCGTGAGGGGGCGCAGCAAGGATGAGACGCTCTCCAAGGCCCGCAGCAACAAGGGTATCCTGATCGCTTCCGGCTTGATCGCGGGCGGAGCGATCATGGAGGTTCTGGTCAACTTCACTGCTGCCCTGGATGACTTGTTCCTGGGCGCCAAGACCTGGGTTGGAAGTGGCGAAGAAATCGTCGGCAAGATCATGCCGGCGCTCGACATGAACGGCCGCATGATCGACGGCGGTGTGAACCCGGAGTCCCTGGCCCGCACCGAGAACTGGCTGGGCTTGGTTCTGTTCCTGGGCCTGTGCGTGTTCGTCTACTTCGACTGCCGCCGGGCCAAGCCGGACGCCGAGGCGCCGGAGATTCACATGTAGGCTGACGTCGGATCGCAGAGACCGGCGTTGACGTGTATGAGCGGCGGGTGGGTATCCTCGCAACAGGGGATGTCGGCCCGCCGTGTCTTCTAACCTTCGACTTTCGCCCGCAGGGGCGTGTTGTTGAGGATGGTCGTCTCGCGGGCTTCGGACGTCTCGGCCGGCCGCCAGTTGCCGAAGAAAGTCCTGACCAGGATGCCGACGCGGTAGAAGTGGCGGCGCCAGTCGAACTGCCCGCTGACGGCCATGAAGACGGCCTTGGACAGAATCCCCAGACGCAGGAGCCACATGCGGGTGCGCTCGCCGATGCCCAGCGGCCTCAGGTCGATGCCCAGGTAGTCCTTGTTGCGCTCCCAGTTGTCCAGGACCTGATGCGTGTTGTCCAGGCCGTGGCGGCGAACGATGTCGTACAGCCGGGCCCCCGGCATCGGCGTGGCGATCGACCAGGTCATGTACGCGATCCGGCCACGGAGGAACTGCTTCCACACCCACCACAATGAGTGTAGTACCTCACGGGGGCGCTCGCACTGCAGCTCGCCGCTGTCCTCCCAGAGGTTGAACGCCATCATGAACAGCAGGCAGCGAATCCGGTGCCTCTTGAGGAACGCCAGGCAACGCTCGCTCTGGGCCACGGTGATGTGCTTGTCGATGCCGGTCAGCACCCGGTCGTTGGCGCTCTCGACGCCCAGGTGGACCAGCCACATGTTCATTCTCTTGAACAGGGCGGCCAGTTCGTCGTCGATCTTGTCCGCTCGCAGGTTGGACTGGAAGAAGAGGTCCTTGTGGCCCAGGTCGGCGATCGCCCGGCAGACCTCCTTGGCCCAGGGGAGCGTGACGTTGATCTCGTCGGAGACGATCTTGATCTCGCGCACGCCAAGCCGGTAGAGCCAATCCACCTCGGCCGCGATCTTGGCCGGGCTGCGCAACCGCACCCAGGGCTTGGCCGCCCGCCAGACCGGCAGCGAGCAGAACGTGCATCTGTGCGGGCAGCCGCGCGAGATGACGATGCACGACTGACGGTTCGACTTGCAGTAGTGCTGGCCGACGAACTTGGAGAAGTCGATGCGCTCCCAGGCCAGGTAGGGGAGTGAATCCAGGTCCTCGATGACCGGTCGCCGCCCGGTGCGCACGATATTGCCGTCGATTCGCAGGACCAGGCCGGGCGTTGTGCTGAAGTCGCGATCGCCGGCCAGAACCTTGCTGACGACCTCGGCCAGCAGGGTCTCGCCCTCGCCGATGCAGACCAGGTCCGCCGAGGTCTGCTCGAGCACCTCCTCGGGCATCGACGTGGGGTGGGCCCCCCCGGCGATGACCAGCAGATCGGGGTAGCGCTCCTTCACCGCGTTGATGGTGTGGTAGGCCAACCGCTGCGTCAGAAACGCGAGGCTGATCCCGTAGATGGCCGGCCGGTGCTCCTCGATGGCTGCCAGGTGATCCTCGACCGAGTGGAACTGGTCCAGGAAGATGATGTTCTCGTCGCCCAGCGGCGTGTGCCGGCGCAGGTAGGAGATGAGCTGCAGGATCCCCAGGTTGGGGTAGGCCTTGTCGTAGTCGTCGGTGTGCGCCGGTGGATCGGCCAGGAGGATCTTCATGATTCACCGACGGTCTTATCGGCCCCCGGGGCCCGCCACCGAAGCACCGACTCCGCGAGCCGAGCCCGGTTTATCGGACGGAGCCAAGGGGACGCAGATCGTCGCGACACCGACTGCCCGCTCAGGCTCGAAACAGCCGTGTCCGTTTGTTGCCCCTTCTGTCTTTTGCTGGAACAGGCTGCGTGGCCTGGTCTTTTCCTTCCTTTCCTTTCCGCCCCTGGCAACGAAGGCACGGGGTCAGCGTTCCCGGCCCGAGGCGTCTGGCGCCGGGCCGGATTCGCGGTTTCGCTTGCAGGCTGGGAGGGTGCGTTTGTAGAATCGCCGGCGCAATCGCGCTATGTGGCGAATTCCGGTTGGCGATGGTCGCCCAGTCACATCGAGCAACTGCGGGAGGACAAATCATGTGGACCCCCCAAGTTCTGGCCCGTGCCCGTCTCTGCCTGTCAATTGCCTTGATCGGCGTCGCAGCGGTCGCGGTCGCCGACGCCTCCGCCCAGGACGTGTTGCACGTGTATGGATCGGAAGGACCGTTTCCGCCGATTCACGAAGCTGCCCAGGCCTTCGGGCAGAAGAACGACGTCAAGCTGGATGTGGTATCGGGCCCCACGGACAAGTGGCTCGATCAGGCCCGCGGCGACGCCGACGTGATCTTCGCCAGCGCGGCGTTCATGATGTCCGACTTCATTCACGCCGGGGAGCTCCGGATCGACCCGGACACGGCAACTCCTCTCTACGCGCGCCCGTCGGCCATCCTCGTGCGCCCCGGGAACCCCAAAGGGATTCGCGATTTCTTGGACCTGCTCAAGCCCGGCGTGCGGGTCATGGTGGTGACCGGCTCCGGGCAGACCGGCCTTTGGGAGGACATGGCGGGCAAGCAGGGCGATATCCAGACGATCCGCGCGCTCCGGAAGAACATCGTGGTCTTCGCGGTCAACAGTACGGAAGCCGTCAAGACCTGGCGTGAGAAAGACGACATCGATGCGTGGCTCACCTGGAGTATCTGGCACCTGCCGCTGCACGATCACGCGGACCTGGTCCACGTGAGCAAAGACTACGTCATCTATCGCTACTGTTACGTCGCCTTGACTGAGCGCGGCAAGGGCAAGCCGCGGGCAGTAGAGTTCGCAGAATTCCTGAAATCGGCAGAGGGCGCCAAGATTTTCGAATCCTGGGATTGGATCGTGGCACCGCCCGGTTCCCAACCGCTCACCGAGCCGGAACCCAGCCAGCGTTGATCTTGGCCCCAGAAGCGGAGGAAAGGGGCAGCCGGGCCACGGCCTGGTTGAGTACGTGGTACACCAGCCCGCAGGGGCCGATGCGGGCTTGCCAGGGCCTGAACGGCGGTGTACGCCGGCCGGAGCCGGACGTCAAAAAAGAGCTGCGTCTCTTCTGGCTTCGGCTCGTAGGTGATAGCGGTGCGAGGTGCGAATGCCAGGCTGTCGCGCCTCGCATGTTATGGGCGTGGGGGCATGCCGGGTTCCAGGTCCACGCCCAGGCCGTCGGCCAGGCGGTTGATGTAGTTGAAGTAGGCCGTCACCTGGGCGGCATCGTGGATGGCCTGGTCGGACCAGTCGCGTTGGCGCAATCGCTCGATGTCCTGTTCGGTGATCGACGCGGGCGTCTTCGTCAGTTTCACCGCGTAGTCCAGCAGGGCGAGAGTCGGGTCGTCGAGGTCGGCGTTGCGGTAGTCGGTCTTGACGGCCTCGACCAGTTCGTCGTCCTTGACCTCCGACCGGAGGTCCTCCGAGTGGGCGATCACTCAGTAATGGCAGTCGTTCGCCCGCGATACGACGGTGGCGATCATCTCGCGCTGGGCCCGGCTCAACGGCGACTCACCGTGCATGGCCTGACGGTAGAGGGCGATCCCGGCCCGCAGCACCGGTGGGTTGACGCTCTGGATGCGCAGGATGTTGAAGACCTGCCCGGCCCGCTTGACGGCCGCGTTGTAGATTGCCGCGAGAAGGCCCTCGGCCTCGTCCGGCGGAACAGTCTTGATCCAAGCCATAATCCGTCTCCAAAGGGAAGGCGACGCAGCCCTTCTCTCAAGAGAGAGAGCGTGCGTCAAGAAAGAGCTGCGCTCTCTTCACGACTCCTGCAGTAGCGGGCGAACACCGCGGCCAGCGCGGCGAACGCCGCCAATGCGAACAAGCTCGGCGCGGCAGCGGCCAGCCCGTCCGGAGCGCCCAGCCACTCCGCCATGCGGCTGGCCCACTCGCTGCCCAAGCCCGCCGGCGCCTCCTTGTAATAAAACGCCGCGCCGGCAATGGCCACCCCGAGCAGTCCTTCTCCTCCGACCAGCCCGGAGCCGCTGTTCACGGCCGGCACGGCGGATCAGGTCGGCTGGCTCTGTCACGTCCGGGACACGCCGGTGCAGGTGGTGCCGTGCGAGTAGCGACGAAGCTGCAATAGACCTCACACCATTGCGGACGGCCTTCACGAGCGTTGGCGCGCAGCCGCAAGCGGTCGTGCCAGCGCCCGTGTTGTGCGCGCCGGTTTACGACCGCCGCTTGACGCACGCGCTGTCTGGCCTCATGCTTGGATCGCGCCGTCGCACTGGGAAGTGACCGTGCGCCGGTGGGAAATCGGGGAGGATTCGCGATGAGGAGATTGATGCCGGCCGTTGTGGTTGCAATCGTCGCGTCCGGCGTCTGGGCCCTGGCCGAGGAAGCGCCCGGGCCGGAGGGCATGGTCTGCCGGCCGGTCGTTGTCGTCGAGTATCACGCGGGTCCCAATGCGGACCGGTTTCGCGATCACGTCCAGGGCCACCTGGATCATCTGCGGGCACAAATGAAGGCCGGCAACCTGATCTACGCGGGACCGTTCGAGGAAGGCCTCGGCGGGCTGTCGATCTACGTCCTGGACGATCTGGCCGAGGTGGACAAGCTGGTGAGCAAGGACCCGGTCGTCGCGAAGAAGGTTCTCACCTATTCGATGCGGCGCTGGCGCATGTGCCGTCCGGACGACAGCCAAACAGAGGACGATAAAGGTTGACGATGAACCGCGCATACCGGCGGGGGCGGTAGGTATTACCAGTGGCGCCGCTGTGCGTGATCTGATCAGCCGAGCGAGACAGGAGCGACGATGAGCGCACATTCCAATTTGAAGGTAGTGGAGGGGCTCGAGCCCGCGGGCGTGTGGCGGCTGTTCGCCGGGATGGCCGATGTTCCCAGGCCGTCCAAGCACGAGGAGAAGATCCGCGAGCACGTTCGCCGGACGGCCGAGGGGATGGGCTTCGCCGTGCGCCAGGATCGCGTCGGCAACATGGTCATCGAGGTTCCGGCGTCCGCGGGCCGCGAGAACGCCGCGATTACCGTGCTCCAAGGCCACCTGGACATGGTCCCCGAGAAGAACACCGGCACCGAGCATGATTTTGAGCAGGACCCGATCCGGCTGGTGCTCGACAAGGACCCCCAGTCCGCCGAACCGATCGTCCGGGCGGACCAGACTACCTTGGGTGCCGACAACGGCATCGGCGTGGCCCTCGCTCTGGCGGCCGCCAGCTCGCCGGACGTGATTCACGGCCCGCTCGAGATACTCTGCACGACGGACGAAGAGGCCGGGATGACCGGGGCCGGGGCCCTGACGCCCGAGTCGTTCAAGGGCCGATGCCTGCTCAACCTCGACTCCGAAGAGGACGACGCCCTGTATATCGGCTGTGCGGGCGGCTGTGACAGCACGCTGGCATGGGACTTCCCGCTGCATCCGATCGGTGCGGGGGCCGAAGTCTATCGGGTGACGGTGGCCGGTCTTCGCGGCGGGCACTCCGGCTCCAACATTAACGAAAACCGTGGCAACGCGATCAAGCTGTTGGCCCGGACGCTTAGTCGGGCCGACGTTCCCGGCCTGCAAATCGCCCGGATCGCCGGCGGCAGCAAGCGGAACGCGATTCCGCGCGAGGCCTCTGCGGTCGTGGTTGTGCCTGCTGGCGGCGCGTCTGGGCTGCAGGCGACGGCCGACGCCGTCCGCGAGGAGGCCGTCGCGGAGTCTCCCGAGCCCAATCTGTCCCTCAGCATCGAGCCGGCAGCGGCCGCCGATGCATCCACGGCGATTTCCAGCGAGTACACGAAGGTCCTGATCGACACCATACGCGCCTTGCCGCATGGTGTGCTGGAGATGCATCGCGAGCTGGCCGGGTTGGTCCAGACCTCCAACAACGTCGCCACCGTGACGGCCGGGCGGGATGCGGCGATGCACGTCGAGGTCGGCGCGCTGTCGCGCAGCTCATCGTCCACGCGGTTGCAGGCGACGCTGGACCAGATCGCCGCCGTCGGCCGACTGGCCGGGGCGTCGGTGAGGGCCGCCAACTCCTATCCGTCCTGGGCACCGAACATGGAGTCGCCGATCCTGGCCACCTGCCGCCGCGTGTACGCCGAGCTCTTCGGTGAGGAACCCAAGGTGGCGGCCATCCACGCGGGATTAGAGTGCGGCATCATCGGCCAGCGCGTCGGGAGCGTGGACATGGTGTCCTTCGGGCCGCGGATCGAAGGCGCTCATTCTCCCGAGGAGCGCGTGTACGTCGATTCGGTGCGGAAATCCTGGCAGTATCTGATCGCCGTCCTGGCCGAACTGGCCCGCGGCTGACGGGTCTCTGCAGGTGTTGTCGATTGGAAGGGCTCGGCTGGGGCAAGGATCGTGGTGCGGGGCCGTTGAAACGGGAACGCCGGTCAGGCCGTGCCCAACTGCTCGGGGTGTCGCCGGACCAGGTAGCCCAGCACGTCTCGAACGGCCACGACGCCCAGCGGCCGTCCGCCCTCCTGGATCGGGACGTGACGATAGTCACCGGCCGTCATGCGATTCAGCCCGAAAGCGATGTTGTCCTGCTCGCCGAGCGATTCGGGGTTCGGCGTCATGAAGTCGCTGATGGGCCGATCGGCCAGCGCTTCATAGTCCAGCGCAATCTTCATCAGGATGTCGCGCTCGGTCAGGATGCCCACCAGGACGTTGTCGCGGACGACCAAGGCGCAGTTGCGCCCGCTGTCGGCCAACCTGGTGATGGTCTCACGCACCGGGGTGTCCGGTGAGAGTTGCACGGGCGTGCGCGGGATCAGGTCGCTCAGTTTGTCGGACGCGAGTTCGGCCAGAAGATCGTCCTCCGCCAGCGGCAGGCCGACGTCGGACAGATCGGCGTGGCACTCCGCGCAGTGGTCCGTACCGGGCAGGTTCTCGTGTTCGCAAGCCGGGCACTTCATTGTGTGTCGCGGGCCGTTGGGCCCTCTCCTTGGGTACGGTGCCACGCACCCTGACGGCGGCGTGCCTCCGCGCCGCTCGCGCGGTTATTCGACCGTCCACGTCTCCGCGTCGGTGAACAGACCCTCCAGCACTCCGGGACCCTTCTCGGCCACGGCGGCGTTCACTTGTCCGGTCAGGGTGTCCTCGTACGTCTCACGCTCGACGGCCCGGAAGACGCCGATCGGCTCGGGGAACCGGGGATAGTGCATCCGACTGAGCAGGTAGGCCAGCGACGGCTCCGGGGCCGCTTCGTCGTGGAACAGAAGGTCGTCCTCGGTGATGCCGTTCCCCAACGTGACGATCTCCGGGTCCATGCCGTTGAGCCGGATACCCTTCTTGCCGTCCTTGCCGAAGGTCAGAGGCCGACCGTGTTTCAGCTCGATGGCGTTGTCGGCTTTCATCTGCTTGTCGGTTGCGTACTCGAAGGCCAGGTGATTGAAGATGTTGCAGTCCTGATAAATCTCCACAAACGACGTGCCCTTGTGGTGGGCCGCCCGGTCCAGGGTCTCGCCCAGGTGCTTGACCCAGACGTCGATCGTGCGGGCCACGAAGCTCGCCTCGGCACCGATGGCCATGCTCAGCGGGTGCAGCGGATAGTCGATCACGCCTTCCGGCGAGGTCTTGGTTCGCTTGTTCACCTCCGAGGTCGGCGAGTACTGCCCCTTGGTCAGGCCGTAGATCCGGTTGTTGAACAGCAGGATGTTG
>DATKXO010000184.1:0-3262 GCA_035528995.1 Phycisphaerae bacterium
ACCGGCTCGGCGGGTCCGAGGCGGGACTCCGAGAGGCCCTGGAAATCGTCCGGCACGACGGCCCGCTTTTTCTTCAGGAAGTCCGTCGCCAGGTTCCGCGCGATCGTGTAGAACCACGTGTTGAATCGTTTCGGGTAATCATACAAGTCGGACTTTTCGAGGACGCGCAGAAAGGTTTCCTGGGCGAGCGACTCCGCCTCCGAACGGTTCCCCACGAGGCGATACACGTAACTGGTGATCGGCCCGCGGTAGCGGGCGAACAGGAGGTTGAACGCTTCTTCATCGCGGCGCTGCTGCACGCGGCGCATCAGGTCTTCGTCGCTGACCGTCTTGCCGCCCATCCGCCGCCGGCGCCTCCACCGAAGGTTTGTCAGCCCTGGGTCGCCTGAGCGCCGTCGGCGTCGGCCTCCTCCGGCGGGACGAGGATCCCCATTCGGACGGCCAGCGCCCGCAGACGCTCCGTGACATCGTATCCGAAACTAAACAAGACCGGCGTCAAAATCAACGTAAAGACGGTTGACACCGCCAGCCCGCCGACCACCACGCTGCCCAGACCCTGGTACAGTTCGCTTCCCGGCCCGGGCCTGAGGACGAGCGGCAACATGCCGACGATGCTCGTCAGGGTGCTCATGAAGATGGGGCGGACGCGGCTCTCGACGCTGGCGACGATGGCCCGGCGAATCTCCAGGCCGTCACGCCGATGGAAGTTCAGCGCCTGGTGCACCACCAGAATGGCGTTGTTCACCACGATCCCAATGAGAATCACGAACCCCAGCATCGTCACGACGTCCAGTTGCGGCGGCGGAACGCCCCGCATCCCGTTGTAGATCGTAACGCCCCACAACATAGCATACCCCCCCACGATGGCCAGCGGCACGCTGAGCATGATCACCACCGGGTGCGCGAAACTCTCAAACAGCGCCGCCATCAGAAGGTACGTGATGATCAGCGCCAGGATCAGGCTCGTCGCCAGCGCCGACAGCATCAGGTCCAGGTCCCGGGCCGTGCCCCGCAGGTCCACGAGGTACTCCGGCGGGATCGTCCCATCCTGCTTCAGGGGCTCCAGGATGTCGTTGCGGACGCCGTCCAGGATCGCCCCCATGGCCGCGTCCGGATCCAGCACGACCGTCAGTTCGACGCTCCGCTGCTGCTCCGTGTGGTCGATGACGCTGAAGCCGGCGGCCGGCTCGACCGGCGCGAGTTCTCCCAGCGGCACCGGGCGGCCTCGGGGCGTCCAGACGGGCAGGTCCGCCAACTGCTCGATGTGCTCGCGGTACTGGGGCGCCCCGCGCAGGGTCAGGTCCAGTTCGTTGCCGCTCGCCTCGCGGAAGTCGGCCACCTTGAAACCGCTGACGATGGAGCCGACGGCGTAGCCGACGTCGCGCGCCGTCATGCCGACGTCGGAGGCGCGTTTGCGGTCCACGGTGGGCCGGAGTTCCCAGTTCCCGAGTTTGAAACTCGGGAGGACGAAGTTGACGCCCCGGACGCCGCTTAGGCGCCCCAGGATATCGCCCGCGATGGCGTAGAGGCGGTCAATGTCGTCGCCCCGGATGACGACCGAAATCTGCTGGCCGCCCATGAATCCGCGGCTCTGAAACAGCCCCAACTGCTGCACGTTCGCCCGCACGCCCGCGATCGGCTGCCGCATATACGGGCCGTTCACGTCGAACCAGTTCTTAAGAACGAATTGCGGCAGGAAAGGCGGCGGGGTATTCCCCAGGGCCGCGCTGATCCGGGCCGCCAGGGCCCGCGCCTCGTCCGCGTCCTTCGCCCGCGCGCCGAAAAACATGCGGTCTCCCATCGTCACGATGAAGAACCGTTCCACGCCCGGCAGGCTCTGGATCCGGCCCTCCACATCCAGCGCCACCTGTAGGTTGTGCTCCACGCTCGCCCCAGCCTCGGTGTCCACGAACCCGAAGACGAAGTTGCGGTTCCCCAGCGGCAGGTAGGTGACCGGCGTCACCAGGGCGAAGAAGACCAGGAGGTATCCGAACACCGCCAGAATCCCCGCGCCGACCCAGACCCGCCGGCCCACGCCGCCCATCAGCCAGTGCACGATGAGCACGAGGCCCCGTTTGATGATCGCCCCGGACCACGCCACCAGGTCCATCGTCCGCAACCGCTCCAGGCCCAGGTACTCGCCTTCGTCCTTGTACCGCTCGTCGAGCCGCAGGCAGAGCCGCGGAAACTCGAACACCAGGCCCAGAGCAACCACCACCATCAGGACGCCCGGAATCACCCCCGGCGTCAGGCCCTCAAGCATCATCCCCATCGGCCCGAAGTCCAACCACTTGGCCGGCGGCGGCACGGCGCCCAGCCATGCCAGCACACCCATCACGAACAAGGCCAGGAGTCCCAAACACACAAGGGCCATGAGGCCCGTCAGTCCCACCGTCACCCGCAGGAACCACCGGACGATGCCTCGCCGCCAGGCGAACCGCCGATCGCCCACATCCTTCGCCCCGGTTTCCTTGTGCGCCTGGAGGATCTTGGCGGTCAGCATCGGGATCACCGTCAGCGAGACGACGAGCGACAGCGAGACGCTGATGGCAATCGCCAGCGCGATGTCGCGAAAGAGTTGCCCGGCCTCTTCCTGGATAAGGAGGATCGGCACAAAGACGGCGACGGTCGTCAGCGTCGAGGCGAGGACCGCGCCCCATACCTCGCCGGCGCCGTCGAGGGCGGCCCGCGGGGCCGACTTGCCCATCCGGCGGTGCCGGTAAACGTTCTCCAGCACCACGATCGAGTTGTCCACGAGCAGGCCGACCGCGAACGCCAGGCCCGCCAGGCTGATGACGTTCAGCGTCCGCCCCAGCATCCACAGGAAAATGAACGTCGAGATGAAACTGATGGGGATCGTCACGAAGATCGTCAGGATGGCCCGCACGTCGCGCAGAAACAGGACCAGCACCACCCCCGCGAGCACCGCGCAGAGGATCACGTTGGTCTGGAGTTGGCCGATCGAGCGGTCGATGTACTCCGCCTCGTTGTACACCACCTCCATCTTCCGGTTCATCCGCGCCAGAACCTTCGCGTTGAGTTCATCCACCTTCACGTACACCTGCTTGATGATCTCAACGACGTTCTCGCCGGTCTTCTTGTACACCGCAAAGACGATGCCCGGTTGGCCGTCGATCCGGACGTAGGCCTCGGCGTCCTTGAAACTCTGCTGATCGACCTTCACCAGGTCGCGCATGCGTACGTCGGCCATTCCCGGCCGGCGCAGCAGCACGTTCTCGACATCTTCGGCCGTGCGGAATTC
>DATKXO010000185.1:0-42609 GCA_035528995.1 Phycisphaerae bacterium
CCGAGGCCCAGGCCGTACACGAGCCCAGGTTGCCCTGGTTCCCCACCGGCGGCAGGTCGGTCAATTCGGTGGAAGCCGGGAAGCTGGCGGGCGCGGCGGCCCCGGCGGCCGCGTATGGATTGATCGCCTGTGGTATGGCCTCGACTTCTTCCGGATCCGGCACCAGGTTGCCGAAGGTGACCCCGGTTGGCGAGAAGTCGTCGTCCCCCGGCCCGTCGGCGTTGCCTTGCCCTCCCCCGGCTCCGCCCGAGTCGCAGCCCGGCAGCCCGATGAACAAAACCAATCCCCCCGCCAGCGCAACTGCAACATGTCCCCAGGTTCGTCTGAGCATTACGATGACCTCCATAAAGAAACGGTCCGTGAGTTTTACAGCTCCGAGATCTCCCATTTACACGGAAGTCTTCCTCGGGTCCACGAGAAACCAGTGGTCCCGTGTCACGGGTGATCGTGGCTCCGCACAATCCGAGCCAGAGCCCGCCGTCGAATCGAAGAGGAAGTGCCCGCCTTCACCTGTCACCTGGCGGATGCCCTTGTCAGAACTCCGGCGTCTCGCTCAAGCAACGGGCGGCACTGCCGGACCACCGGACGACCGCGGTGAAGGAGCAGCACTACAAGGCAGTGCCGCTAGGCTGTCACCGACAACTGATCGACGGCCTGCCGGCCTTCGGCATGACGGCATAATGCACGGTTCATCGCGCGACCAGTCGCGCTACCCCAACCACGGGGCCTGGAGCGCCGGAACCGCCGGACGGGCGCGATCACCCGAACCTTGCGGCGATCGAGCCTTACCGAGATTGCCGGAGGAGGGACTCGAACCCTCACCTGGTTGCCCAGACGGGATTTTGAATCCCGCGCGTCTGCCAATTCCGCCACTCCGGCGAAGAGTCTGCCCGGAGGCCTCTGTCATCGAGCCGATCACATGCCCCGCATCAGCGCCCCGGCGCAGGCCGACCTGCAGCTCAAAACGCTATCTTAGCCGCCGCCGGAGCCGACGCAACAGACCGGC
The DNA here is from genome assembly GCA_035528995.1 of Phycisphaerae bacterium. Classification (GTDB taxonomy): domain Bacteria; phylum Planctomycetota; class Phycisphaerae; order UBA1845; family UBA1845; genus DATKXO01. The sequence goes on from DATKXO010000185.1 coordinate 1,007, forward strand.
CCGCGTGACGAAGACCCCGGCCGCACGGATTGCCTCGCTACGGGCACCGCCGACGCCCGGGCTGGCGGAGCATCGCCCTGTGCCGCGCCACCGCCGGATCGACTCGCGGACTCGAGAAATGCACCCACATTCCGTTTCCGTGATCGGCGAATGGCGGTAGCATGAGGCAGTCGTTAGTGCAGACTTCGGTTTCCCGCGACGGGCCCCATGATCCAGGCCGGTGCCCGGGACGCGGGTGACCCTTCGCTCCGCCGAAAGGCCGCCATTCGTAGGGGGATTCTCCTTGGACAGGCCTGGATTCGATCACAAGGTAAGGGGGACTACACCATGAGTGAGCTGAAGGGCGTCGCTCCGGAGACACTGGTGGTCCACGCCGGCGTCGGCCGCTACGAGCACCATCCCGTCGTACCGCCGATCTATCAGACTTCCACCTTCGCGTTCGACAGCGCGGGCGAAGGGGCGGCTCTGTTCGCCGGCGAGCGCGAAGGCTTCATCTATTCGCGGATGGGCAATCCGACCGTACTGGCCCTCGAGAAGTCGCTGGCCGTGCTCGAGGGGGGATACGGGGCATTGGCCTGCGCCAGTGGAATGGCCGCCATCCACACCTCGTTCGTCGCTCTGGCCGGGGCCGGGGACCACGTGGTCTGCAGCGACGCGGTCTACGGCCCGACCTGCACGCTGCTCGAAACCGTGCTGAGCCGCCTGGGGATCGAAGGGACCATCGTAGACACGTCGAACCTTCAGGCCGTCGAACAAGCCATCCGACCCAACACCAAGGTCGTCTACGTCGAGACGCCGGGCAACCCGACGCTGGTCATCACCGACCTCGAGGGCGTGTGCAAGCTGGCCCACGACCACGGGGCCGCAGTGGTGGTGGACAACACTTTCATGAGCCCCATCCTCCAGCAACCCTTCAAGTGGGGCGTCGACGTCGTGGTCCACAGCCTGACCAAGTTCCTCAACGGTCACGCCGACGTGGTCGGCGGCATGATCGTGGTCAAGGACGAGGCCCGCTTCGCAGGGTTCCGTAAGCTCCTGAACCAACTGGGCGGTGTGCTGCCGCCGTTCGAGTCCTTTCTGGTGCATCGGGGCGTCAAGACCTTGAGCCTGCGCATGGAGCGCCAATGCGCCAACGCCATGCAGATCGCCCAGGTCCTCGAGGCCGACCCGCGAGTCGATTGGGTCCGCTTCCCCGGGCTGGAGAGCCATCCGCAGTACGCCATCGGTCGCAAGCAGATGTCGGGGCCGGGGGCCATGATCAGCTTCGAGCTCAAGGCCGGATTGGACGCGGGCCGCAAGATGATGAACGCCGTCGAGCTGTGCACGCTGGCCGTCAGTCTCGGGGGGGTCGAGACCCTCATCCAGCATCCGGCCAGCATGACGCACGCCTCCATGGGAGCCGATGCCCGACACCGGGCGCGCATCACCGATGGGCTGGTGCGCCTCTCGGTGGGCATCGAGAACGTCGACGACATCATCGCCGACCTGAAGCAGGCCCTGGATCAGTCCGCATGAGACCGGTCTGAAGGGTGCCACGGTTCTTTTACAGGCGGGTTTCGCCGTACGACCATCGCGCAGCCAAACACCGGCGGGCAAGCCGCCCGACCGAGCCGCATCACCACGGCAGAGGTGCCGACGTCCCCATCCCCGGTCCCAGAACGACGGCGTTGAACAGCAGGCGCCCGGTGCCTTCGGTGCACGCCCGGAAGAAGGGGTCGAACGCGAACAGGATCATCTGGCCGGCCCCCACGCCCTCGACCGTGGCGTAGGCTGTCCCCGCCAGCCCCTCTCGCGCCTCCGGCCAGAACAGGCCGCTGAGGCGGAGGTGTTGCTCGTCGCTGAGCCGCACGGGCGTGGCCACCGGGTGTTTCGACATGTAGGCGTACTCGCCTTCCAGCATCACGGGAAGCCTCTCGCCCAGACCGAAACAGAGCCAGTGTTCCGGGTCGAGCGCGGCGTCCGCCATCGCCCCGAGCGGACTGAAGATTCGCCGCCACTCGTCGGCCCGCTTCAGGGCGTCCGCGTCGGGTTTGGCCTTGGCCTCGGCGTCGGGCTTCTTGTCGGCGTCCGGGCCCGCCGGCTCCGTCGTTGTAGTGGGTGGGGGCTTCGTTCCCCAGACCTCGGCCGGGTCGATCCGGATCGTGCGGGCGTCGCGTTCGCGTTTCACGGCCTCGTCATAGACGGCTAGCTTGTCCAGCACGTCGCGCTTCAGCCGGACGGACCCCAGCTTGAGCTCCTTGCCGGCCACGAACGCGGCGGAGCTACCCAGCGCGATCAGCGTGCCGCCCGATTCGACCCAGGCCTTGATCTTGCCGATGGTCTTGACGTCGAGCACCGCCCCCAGCGGCGCGGGGTCCCAGCAGTGCGGCAGGATCAGCACGTTGTACCTGCGCAGATCGATCTGCCCGAGCCGCTGCACGTTGATCGGTGACGCACGCAACCCCAAGCGCTGATCCAGCGCGAACCAGGTGGAGCCGAATGACGACGCGGAGATCGGCCACTGTGAGGCGACGGCCACCCGCGGCGGCTGAAGCAGTCGAAAACGGTTCCCGCCCAGGTCCGGTCCCTTTTCGCTCAGTGCGGTATCCGCCGGACGGACGTCGAGAGTCAGGTCGGCCGCGGCGTCGGCGATGATTTGCCGCAGGTCCTCGGGATTCTCGTGCCGCCGCAGCAGGACCGCGCCGGGCTGGTACTCTCGCCCGCCGATGGTGAAGGGCTTGACGGCGACGCGCGGTTGGCACCCGCGGTCGAGCAGACGCACCAGCAGTGGAAACACGTCCGCGTCGGAACCGTCGATCACGTAACCGTACCGGGGAACATCCTGCCGCAGACCTTTTGCCGGTGCCGGCGGGGCGCCGGTCGCGACGTCCGGCACCTCCCGCGCCCAGCAGGCCTCCAGCCCGAAGGACATGGCCAGGTTCCAGGCCGCGATGTCGTACATCCTGCTGCCGCGGCGCTGCTCGAGTTCCTTTCGCTCCTCCGCCAGAGCCTTATCCGACATGTGAGGATCGAAGCCCAGCAAAGCATGCAACAGGCGTCGGTGCGGTTGCAGGGATCGCACAATAAGCGTACCGGCCGGGAACTCTCGCGTCTCCGCCTGCTCCCCCCAGACGTCGCTGACACCGCGGGCCTCAAACGGCTCGCCGGCCACGGCGGATTCAACCCCCTGACGATCCAGCACCTCGACCAGCCGGTTAAACCGCCCCCGGTCGGACGCCGGCGGCAGCAGAAACGTCTCCGCGCCGGAACCCTCATCGGAGACGGCCCACTGCCGGTCGGCCAGGAAGTCGGCCATGATCTCGCGACGGTTGGCCCGCAGCGTGTTCAGATTGGCCAAGCTGCTCACCACGTGGTGGTGGACACTCTCGCCATAGGTGAGCTCCTGTCCGGTGGCCTGCTTGACGGCATCCGCGTTCACACCGGCCTGCTCATACAGAATCCCCACCGCGCCGAGCACGTTCGCCCAGGCGTTGGCGTAGCCCACGGACCATTCCTCGTACCACTCTTGGGTGTAGTAGCTCCATCCGTGGCGATCGAAGGCCGCCGCCTGGTCGGCCGAGAAACGGCGCCGCCACTCCAGGTTCCTTGCCGACAGGTTCACGTTGTGCGGCTCGCGCGGCGGGTCGAACAGGTACGTATCCAGCCCGCCCATCTCGTGAGAGTCCACGAGCAGGTGGGGATTCCACGACTGAATGACGCCCGCCCGGCCGCGAGTTTCGGGATGGACCAGCGTCAGCCAGTCGCGGTTCATGTCGAAGAGGTAGTGGTTTCCCCGGCCGGCCGACCACAGCCCCGAGTGGTGCATCGCCTGAAAGTCGGGGTTGGGGACCTTGCCCACCAGATGTTGGAGCTGGCCCAGGTATCGCTCTCGGCCGTCGGGGTTCATCAGCGGGTCGATGTGAATGACCAGGTCCTCGCGGAGCTTGACGGTCGCTTCGTCCAATCCCGCGGTGAGCTGATAGGCGACCTGCATGGCGGCGTCGGTGCTGGAGAGTTCGTCGCCGTGAATGGCATAGGCCAGCCAGGCGACTCCCGGCAGATCGTCCAGAAGCCGCCGCGCTTCATCGTTGCCGGAGAGCGTCCGCGGGTCGGCCAGCCTGGCGTTGTCCGCTCGGATCGCGTCGAGCCGTCCGTGGTTGGCCTCGCTGGTGATCGTCAGGTAGTACAGGATGCGGCCTTCGTGCGACTCGGCGTACGGTGTCAGCGTGACCAGTGGCGAGGCGTCGGCCAGGGCGCGCAGGTAGCGAACGAGTGGCTCGTACCGCACGGCCTGCTCGCCGACCTGGTGGCCGATGATCGACTCCGGTGTGGGGATGTTCGCGTCCACGGGGCCGGCAAGGGCGAACGGGTCGTCGGCGCGATCGGCCGAGGTGCTGACCGTGCCCTGTGCCGCGGCGCCCGCGCTCATGCAACCGGTGGCCAGAAGAACGGTCAGGCCGGCCAACCTGTAGACCACACCGGCGTTCCAACGACCCGGACGACGGCAACATTGCATCGGCGTGTACTCCTTGGCGGACGCGAACGGGGCGGACTATACGGCGCCCCCGTAGTGCTGCCAAGGAGGGCAGCCCGCTACCGGCGGGATGTTGCACAACGTCCGAGTGCGGCAGAGCGGATGCGAATGCAATGGACGTGAGCGGCGCGCCTTCGACTCAGCGCACCTGGGCCGCGCGCCGGGCGGCGTCTGCGGCCACGCGCTGCAGGCGGTCACGCTCGTTCTGCTGCACCAGCATGGAGGCCCGGGCGGCATCTTTGTTACGCCCCATCCGTTGCAGCAGGCCCACCCAATGCAACCCGTCGCCCGGGTGCGTCGTCGCTTCGTACAGCTCGCGCGACCAGCGCTCGGCCTCGTAATACTGCTTCAGGTCCAGCAGCAGCTTGATCCCGGCCCGCAGCGAATCGAATCGCCCGGGAGCGTTGCCGTCCGACCAGTCATAGCACCAGCGGTACCACGCGATGGCCTTCCCCGTGAGGCCGGCCTCGGCACAGATGCGCCCGATCTCGGCGCCGAACTTCGCGTCGCGCGTCCGCGTGAAGATCAGGCGGCAGGCGTTCTCGAAGGTCTCGACCTGACCCTCTTGTTCGGCCAGCGGCAGGGCCTTCCGCACCGCCCGGACCACGATGGGCGGATACTCGGGGTCCACGTCGATCGCCGCTTTGTATCGCTCGAGCGCCTTGTCGAACTTCTGTTCCCCGGCGAAGAGGTCGCCCGCCAGCATGAACAGGTTGGCGGACAGCTCCGGGGCGCGTTCGACCTGCTCTCTGGTCAGCGACTTCCTGGCCGCCTCCAGGAACCGCCGCTCGTGTTCGGGCGGCAGATGTTCGTGCGCCTCCAGCAGCGCAAAGTAGACCACGTCCGGCTCCCGTGTGCCCGTCAGCGAGGCCAGCCGGTCCAGCAGCCCCGCCAGATCGTCCGGCCCGATTCGCTTGCCACGCGCCAACGACTGCACCGCATCCCAGGCAACGGCGTTGTACGGATCGGCCTTCAGCGCCTCGCGTACCAGCCAGAGCGGCCTGAGCTTGCGCTCCACGGTGTAATAGGCTGCCAGCCGCTCGGACTCGCGGCGAGGATCGGACGGCTCGGCGATGGCTTGCAGCGCGGCGGGATCGGTCGGCACCTCGGCCCGGACCCACTCGGGCACGCGCAGAGCCACCTGGGCAAGGGCCGCGGCCACCTCCCGCTTCGACCGGCCCTGCCGCAACGATCGCAGCAGGAAGCTCAGCGTCTGGTCCGAGCCCTTCCGCCCGGTGGCCGGATCGACCACCCACCCGAAGCCGCGCCCGCCGACCTCGCCCCAGACGTATTCGTCGTTGACCGCCCGAAGTTGCAGGCACCAGCAGTGCCCCACGATGCCCGGGCCGTGATGCTCGATCGCCGCGACCGGCCAGCCCAGCGCGCGTCCGACCTGCGCCGCGTAGTAGGCCTGATCGCCGCAGGTCCCGCCGTAGTCGTGAATGTTCGGGAGCGTGTAATTCTTCCCGGCCAGGTGTCTCGGGCGTTTTCCGATCAAGGCGTCGTGGTCGTATTCCACGTCGCGATAGACGTTGTCCAGGTTCCACTCCGCGCGGTAACGCTTGTAAGCCCACGTGCGCTCCTCTCGCGACACACGCTGGTCCACCAGATAACGGGCCACCTCATGGGGAAGTCTGGCCACGTCGTAGGCGGACTCGACGCGCGAGTTTGTCAGCCAGCGGAACGTGTCTTTGCGCCGTTCGAGCGACGAGTCGTGCCTGTCAAACACGATGGCCATGGCCACCGCCAGGTCCGGGTGCCGCACCATGGCACCCGTGGAATGGCCGTAGAGTTCGTGCAGCACGGAGACTGCGGCCGCGACGTCATCCTGGTCCGTCACGGCAAACACGAACCGCCTCGTCAGCTCGGGTTGGGCCAGCAGCCAGCGCTGGAACCGGCTCAGCTCGAAGGGGGACACCGCGTCGCTGCTGAAGCACGGAATGTACTCGGCGAAAAGATGGCAGTAGGTCAGCCCGGTCAGCGTCTCGGCGTCCCACGGGCCGCCCACCACTCGCGCGGCCGACAGGGTCCGAAGTCGATCCCGGGCGGCGTCCCAGTCGCGAGTCTCGGTCGCGTTCCACAGCAGGTCGAAGCTGTGCAGGGCCACCTTCCGATCCGCCGGCGACATCTGCTCGTAAAACGGAACCCGCTGCGCCACGGCGGGGGGCTTGATGGGCTTGCGATCCTTCCCGGCGCCGGCGGCCGCGGGCAAACCGAGAAACAGAATGATCAGTGCGGCCCAGAGGTGGCGGGTCACAGTGCGGCCCTGCCTTTCAGTTGGAACCTCGCTGCCGTCGCGACCGGACACGCATTATACCAGAACCGAGGTGTCGGGGATGAGGCGTTGCGGGATGATCGGCCACTGGCAGGCTCGGTCCCGGCGACCGCATGCACCGGCCGCCTGCGTCGGGCGGGCACTCGTGCTATCATCGCCCTCTCCGGCAGGCGAGCACCATCCCGGACAACAGGGCGGCGCTGAATCAGATGTTGAGAAGCTATCTGGGGTTCCCGCGGGCCGTGTACGTTCTATGCCTGGGGACCTTCATCAATCGCGCGGGCACGTTCCTGCTCCCCTTCCTGACGCTGTACCTGGTCGGGGAGCGGGGGCTGGGCATCCGCTTCGCGACCGTGGGCATGAGCGCCTACGGTGCCGGCGCCATCGCCGGATCGCTCCTCGGCGGACACCTCGCCGACCTCATCGGACGCCGGGCCGTCATGCTGATCAGCCTCCTGGGCGGGGCGGCCGTCCTCCGGTTCTTCGGCTACATCACCGACCCATGGTCCATCCTCGCGGCCGTGGTGGTGTTCACCGTGCTCGCGGAGATGTATCGCCCGGCCGCCTCCGCCATGATCGCCGACTTGGTCGAGCCCGACCGCCGGCCGCAAGCCTTCGGCCTGATGTACGTGGCCGTCAACCTGGGCTTCGCCATCGGCGCGCTCGTCGGCGGCTGGCTGGCCACCGTCTGGTTCACTTGGCTGTTCTGGGGCGACGCGCTGACCGCCGCGGCTTACGCCGTCATCATTCTGTTCTGTATCCGCGAGACGATGCCGTCGCATCCAACGGGAATCGCCGCCACCGCAGAGCCCGTCCCCACGCTGGAAGGTAACGCCCTCGCCACGGTCGCGCCGTACCGCAATGCCTCCGACACGCTGCCCGACGCCGCTCGCGCCAAGAGCCGCCGATTCGAGGCGCTGAGCCACATGCTCGGCGATCGAACGTTCGTCGTCTTCTGCCTGGGCTGCATCCTGTGCGGCATCGTCTTCTTTCAAGCCATGTCCACCTTCCCGCTCTTCCTGGGCCGACGAGGTTTGGGGCCTGACGCCTACGGGAGCCTGATCTCGATCAACGGTGCCATGATCGTGCTGTGCCAACTGCCGGTGGCCGCCTTCATCAGCCGTTTCCACCGCGGCACAGTGGTGGCCTTGGCTGCTGTAGTTCTGGCAGTCGGATTCGGGGCTACGAACCTGGCCCAGACCTGGCCGCAATTCGCGTTCGTGGTCGTGCTCTGGACCTGCGGCGAGCTGATGCAGGCCCCACTGATGTCATCCATTGTCACCGACCTGGCGCCGGCCCGTTTTCGAGCCCGCTATCTGGGCGTCTTCTCCATGTGTTTCTCCAGCGCCAACATGATCGGCGCCCCCCTCGGCGGCGCCGTCCTGGCGCGCTGGGGCGGATCGCACCTCTGGGGCGGGTGTTTCGTGGTGGCACTGATCGCGGCCGCTCTGTTCGCCGGCATTCGCGGGCGGCTACTCGGGCCCGTCGGCGAAGTCCAGGCGGGGTGACGGCGGGAAATTCGGCGCGCCCAGGCCCTCGGCCGGCTCGAGTTCGTCCAGCCAGCCGGCCTCGTCGTTCCGCTGATAGACCAGCACCCGTCCGCGCAGGGCCGCGTCCTTGGCCCGATGATACCTCAGGTACATGTGCCGATCGTCAACGGCCATGATCTCCAGCTTGCCCGTCTCGTGCGACATGACGAAGCGCGCCCGGCGGGCCAGACCCGACCCGCGACGCAGGGCCTCACTGAAGATCCCCCATCCCCGGACGATCGGCACTTCGTACGGCTCGTTGCCGGCCGTCGGCCGACCCTGGAACAGGTAATACGGCGGGCAGCCGATGTACGACAGTTTCCGGTACAGCGAGGCCAGCACCTCCGCATCGTCGTTGACGCCCCTGATCAGCGGACACTGGTTCACGCAGATCACGCCGTTGCGGATGAAACAGTCGATGCCGTCCACCGCCGCGTCGGTCAGCTCGCGCGGATGATCGAAGTGGGCCATCAGGTAGATGCGCTTGCGCGCCGTCGAGTGTCTGCGGAAGGCCGCCTGAAGGGCCCGGTCGTTCAGCACTCGCCACGGATCGAAGGCCGGCAGTTTCGAGCCGATGCGGATGATCTTCACGTGACGCATGCTCCGCAAGGCGTCGATGATCTCCACCAGCCGGCGCGTGCTCATCAGCAGCGGATCGCCGCCGGTCAGCAGCACGTTGGTCACGTTCCGATTCCCGGCGATGTACTCCAGACCGGCCGAGACGTCGTGGGTCGTCTCGTCGTTGTCGTCCATGAACAGACGCTTGCGGAAGCAGTAACGACAGTACGCCCCGCACACCTCGTTGCACAGCAGCAGAACCGTGTTGGGATACTTGTGCTGCACGCCGCGCGTGACCGTGACGGCCTGCTCGTTGCTCGCGTCCAGGCGACCCCAGTCGTTGAGCTCATCCTCGCGCGGGATGATCAGATGGCGGATCGGGTCGGCCGGGTCGTTCCAGTTGATCAGCCCCAGGTAGTAGTCGTTGGCCCGGAAAACGTAGCGCTGGGCCACTCCTTTGAGCCTCTCCCGCTCCTCGGGCGGGATTTGGGGGATATGTTCGATCTTGCGGACATACCGCACCCGGCGAGCATGCTCGGCCTGTACCTCAAGTTGTGGCGACAAGGGCCTGATCACGCGGCTCCTCCGAGTTGGCTGGAAGTCCCGTGCGACTGGATGGCGATGACGATGTGCGTGCCGAAAGGCTACGCCACCCGTGTGGCTATCGGACCATGACCGATGGCCGGCGCACGGACGAGATACCTCCAATAGAGCATACGCGCGCTTTCGCCCAACGTAAATGGCGGATCAGTGCCAAAGCGCATGAAAAGCAAGTGTGCCACGTATTGATACAGTGACGACCGCATTATGGGGTTGAAGCTTCTGTTTATAAACTGGGGAGTGAGTCAGGTCCACCGCTTGCTTGCCCGATCTACCCTGCTATCCAGGCTTCTCGTCGCCCTTTCTCTTGGAGCGGGGGCTGGCCTCGACGCCCCGTACGCACCATGTGCCGGCGGGCGTTCGACCATTTCGATCGGCGTCAGGATTCCACATCCGGCGGTAGCTTGCGGTGCTCCAGCCAGTGCCGCCACGCATCCCGGGTCGCCTCGGCCTCGTAGGGCCTGCCGCATTCCGGGCAGGTATGCCGTGCCGGCAGACCCTTCAACGGGTAGCCACAGGACAGGCACAGCAGATGCTCGTTCGCTAGTAGCTTGGCTCTCAGCCGTGAAAACGCGACGCGGGGCCAGATCGTCCAAGTTACCAGCATTCCCATGAATACGAGCCCGTAGAGTGTGTGCAGCGTGAGCCACCCTATCCAGTCCATCCAGGGCCCAAGGGGGATCAGCATTGCGGCCAACCATACCAGGAGGCAGCCGTTCCGGGCCCAGACGACCCATTGCCAGTAGGGTCTGGGCATCCACTTCGGGCGTTTGAAGGGGATTCAGCCCCCAAGTGGGTGTCGCGACGGCCAGAGCTCAATGTTCCACCAGGCCATGCCAGTACTCCAGGCCTAGCTTTCTGGAGTCGTTCGGACCCGACCGCACCTCGTCACGTGCGGCTACACTTGGGTGAACGGGTCCTCATCGGCGGTGGACACTCGCACGTCCAGTGTCGCCAGCATAGCGGCCAACCGGTCGGCGAAGGGCTTGAGCGCCGGATGCTCGCTCGCCCAGTGACCCAGGGCGATCGCGCCGCAGCCGTGACGTCGGATGGTCAGGGCGTCGTGGTGCCGAATCTCGCCGGTGACGATCACGTCGGTGGCCGCCAGGCCCTGCCCCGCGGCGTCCCTCATTCTGAACGGAAGGCTTCCGGCCGCGCCAACGCAGACCACCGCCCGGGTCACCCCCTGCTCGCGGTCGCCGACGATCTGGGCGCACTCCGCCGCCGTGGCCTTCTTCAACTTTCGGGCCAGCGCGCCGAGCGTCGTCGGCCGGGGCAGATCGCCGTAGCGCCCGCTGCCGCGCGTCGGCTCGGGCACCAGTGGGTACACGTCAAACGCGGGTTCTTCGTAGGGATGCGACTTGCGGATGGCCTCGATCACGCCGGGCACGGCGCTGCGCAGCACGATCGACTCGATGCGCAGCTCGGCCACCCGTTCGAACCGCCCGGCCTCACCAATCGTGGGACTGGTGCATTCAGACCCGCGGAATGTGCCCTCGCCCGACAGGCGATAGCTGCACATGTCGTAGTCGCCGATGTGCCCGGCCCCGGCGTCGAACATCGCGCTCGCCACCTTGTCGGCCGACTCCGCCGGGACAAACACGACCACCTTGCACTGCTGCGGACCGGCCTCGGCGTACTCGATGGGCTGCGTCTTCTTCACACCGCACAGACCGGCCAGCACGTCGTTGGTCCCGCCGTCGGCCGCGTCGAGTGCCGTGTGTACCGAGTAGACGGCGATCCCGCCCGCCACGCAGCGAAACACGTGGGCGTCGGTCCCCGTGCCGTGACCGTGCAGCCGCGAGATCGGCCGGAAGATCGGCGGGTGATACGCCATGATCAGTTCGACGCCGGCGCCCACCGCCTCGTCCACCACGGCGCTCGTCAGATCGATGCACACCAGCACGCGCCGGACGGGCGCCCCGGCGTCGCCGGCCAGCAGCCCCACGTTGTCCCACTCCTCGGCCAGTGCCGCCGGCGCGATCCGCTCCAGCGCCCGGCACACTTCCGATAGCAGGACCCCTCTTTGCCCGCGGTCGCGCTTGCTCATTCCAATTGCACTCCGCTCTGACGTGCCTCAACCCGCGTGACTCAGCATTCGTCGCTCAGTCCTCGGTCCCCTGCCCTTTGCACTCTCTCTCGAGCAGTCGCCGGTACTCCTCCGCCAACCGCTGCGTCATCGGCCCGGGCTTGCCACCGCCGATCGCGTGCTTCTCCACCCGGCGCACCGGCATGATTTCCATCATCGAGTTGGTGAGAAACACCTCGTCCGCGTCCAGCAGATCGTTGATGGTCAGCGCCCTCTGTAGGGCCTCGATGCCACCGGCCGCAGCCAGCTCCAACACCGCGGCCCGCGTGATTCCCGGCAGAACCGGCGTTTCCAGCGGCGGCGTGGCCAATGCACCGTCCTTGACGAGGAACACGTTGCTGATCGACCCCTCCGAGAGCAGGTTGTTCGTCGTGAACCAGAGGGCCTCGCTACACCGCCTGGCCTGGGCGTGCCGCAGCGCCAGCAGGCGTGACAGGTAGCTGGTGCACTTGTGTCCCGCCAGCGGATCGTCCGGCGAGACTCTGTACGGGCTGATCATCACGCTCATGCCCCAGGTGCGCAGGTCCTGCGAATAGGCGCTGAAGGGGGCCGCCGTGGCGCAAACGGTCACCGAGGGGCGCCCGTCGCGCTCTGGGGCCGCGTCCGAGCCCGGCTCGAGCATCGGACCCGAAGAAACGGTCAGGCGGACGCGAGCCTCGGCCAGCTCGTTACGGGACAGCAGCTCTTCAAAGTCGGTCGTCAGCGGCAGATCGGGCCGCTCGATCGGAAAGAGCAGCGCTCGGGCCGAGTTCGTCAACCGATCCAGGTGGGCGTCGAGCCGGAAAATCTGGCCGTGCGCCGCCCGCATCGTCTCGAACAGGCCCGCTCCGTGTAGCCAGCCGCCCTCCCAGATGCTCAGTCGGGCGTTGGCCCCGGCCACGAAACCGCCGTTGAGAAAGACGAAGTTGCTCATGGGGCACTCTCGGTGAGCGGCTGCGCGGCCGGGCGGGGCGGCCCGTGTCCGATCGCCCGCAGCAGACCCGCAGCCTTGGCCTCGGTCTCCTCGAACTCGTCCGCCGCATCGCTGTCGGCCACGATGGCGCCGCCGGCGAACAGGTGCAGCCGATCGTCGTCCAGGATCATAGTCCGGATGGCGATGTTGAGGCACATCGATCCGTCCAGCCCGATGTATCCGATCGAACCGCAGTACACGCTACGGCACAGCGGCTCCAGCTCGTCGATGATCTGCATGGCTCGCACCTTGGGCGCCCCGGTGATCGACCCCCCCGGGAAGCAGGCCCGCAAAAGGTCCGCCCAGTCGCGATCCTCGCCAAGCCGTCCCTCGATCGTGCCCACCAGGTGATACACCGTCGGGTGTTCCTCCAGGTCGGCCGGGCTGATCACACGGACCGACCCGAACCGGCACACCCGCCCCAGGTCGTTTCGCAGCAGATCGACGATCATGGTCAGTTCGGCCCGGTCCTTTTCGCTGTCCAGCAGTTCGCCCCGGCGCATCGCATCGAGTGCTTCGTCGCCGACCCGCGGCCGCGTGCCCTTGATCGGCCGGGTGACCACCCGCTCGCCGCGCAGGTCCAAAAAAAGCTCCGGCGAGCCGCTGATCACCGCCCGGTTATCCCATTGCAGTAGCGCCGCGTACCCCGACGGATTCACCTGCCTCACACGGCGGTAGAGTTCCAACGGCGTCGCCGTAGTCGTGGTCGACAGCCGCCGGCTCAGATTCACCTGATAGATGTCGCCGGCCTCGATGTAGCGCTTGGCCCGTTCGACGAGGTCCAGGTACTGCCCGCGGCTCAGGCTCGATTCGGGCGGAGCGGTGGGGGAGCGGTCCCACCGCACGGGCGGCGGTTGTCCGGCAGCCGCCAGACGGGCGCTCACGTCGGCCAGCCGCTCAGCCAGCGGTGGACGATCGTCGCAGACACCCGGCGGCCACTCGACGCCCGCCGCGTGCCAGCGCCCGGTGAGATGATCGAAGACGGCCGCCGTGTCGTACAGGCAGAAGCGTGCCGGCGGCAGGGCGATGTCCTGCCGCGTGGTGGGGCGGATGTTCTCGATGCCCAGGCCGGCCTCGTACGACAAATAGCCCACCCAGCCGCCGACGAACGGCACGCCGTCCACGCTCCTGCATGCGGGATAGCGGCGGGCGCACTCGGCCAGTCCGTCGATCGGCAGCGGCTCGCCGCGTTCGGCGGTGAAGGTGTGAACAGGGTCGCAGCCCAGGATGGTGAATCGTCCGTAAGTCGGATCGCTGGCGGAGCTTTCCAGTACGAACGGGTCGCGCCCCGTCTGAAAACTCACAACCGCGGCCTCGACGCCGGGAGAAGCCTCGACGGGGACGACCTGTGAGCGTGCCCCATGTTCGCCCGATTCGCGCCTCATCACCGCCCGAGTATAACACGGAGTTTGACTGTTTTCGCTCATCGAGATATGCTGGTGGGCGACGGTACCGACGGATCGACACTCCTTTCAAAGGATTGATATCATGTCCGCGAACCGATGCCTTGCGATTGTTCTGGTCATGATGCTGGTCCCGGCCTGGGCCGTGGCCGCTCCCCCCGCCGAAGAGCCGACTCAGCAGCAACCCTCGTATGTGGCCGAGGTGACCGCCGGCGACGTCTACATCCGCAGCGGGCCCAGCGCCAACTACTATCCGGTGATCAAGCTCGATGCCGGCAGCCGCGTCACGGTCGTCGACCAGAACGGTGACTGGCTGGCCGTCGAGCCGCCGGACGGCTGCTACAGCCTCATCGCCGACGTCTACGTCGACGCCGCAGAGGGAACCGCCGGTGTGGTCAACGGCGACAACGTCCGCGTCCGGGTCGGGTCGCAACTTCAGCCCGAAAAGAACTACGCCATCCAGACCAAGCTCTCCAAGGGGGCCGCGGTCGAGATCATCGGGCACCTGGACAAGATCGGCGACAGCGAAGGGGGCTACTACAAGATCGTGCCGCCGGCCGGCGCCAAGCTGTGGATATCCGCCGAGTACCTCACGCGTGTCCCCCAAGAGCTGCTGGCTCTTGAAGCGGCCGCCACCTCCGAGCCCGGCATCGTTGACACCGGCGCGGCGACCATCGAGACCGCCGTTGAAGGCACGCCGTCAGCCCCCCAGGCCGGCGATACGACGGCCTCGCCCGAGCCCGCCGCGCCCGCACCTTCGCTCGACGAGATCAAGACCCAAAGGGCCGAGTACCGTCAGCGAATCGACCGGCTCGATGCCGACCTGAAGGCGGAGCTGGCCAAGCCGCTGCTGCGCCGCGATCTCGGTCGCATCGTCGAGGAGTTCAGGCCGCTGGCTGAGCAGGAGATCGACGAATTCGCCCGCGTGTACGCCCGCACGCGCATCGCCCAGCTCGAGGACATGATCGAGGCCATGGAAGCGGTCGGCCGGGTCCGCCAGCTCGGCGAGCAGGTCAAGGTCGATCGACAGGCCGCCTTGACCGCCCGCACGTCCATCCGACCGGCCCTGCGCCCCATCCGCGAAGGCTTTGACGTCGAGGGCGAACTGCGACCCAGCGCCATCTACAACTCCTCCGTCGGCCCGCGACGCTACCGCCTGGTCACCCCCGGCAGCGATCCGGTGCGCACCATCGCCTACGTCGAGATCCCGCCCGACTCCGGCATGAATATCAATGACTACATGGGCCGCATCGTCGGCGTCCGGGCACGCGAAACCCGGCTCCAGACCGGCGATGTGGACCCGATCACCATCTACACGGCCAACGAGCTGGTGGTTCTGGAGCGGGCGGACACTGCTCCCGTGACGGATGATCGCTGATTGTTCGGATTGGCCCTTCCCCGCCGAGGTGTCGTTGATTCACCTCTTGCAGCGCCGCCGCGTTTGATTCGGTTGCAACCGCCCGGGATTACCGGCGCTTACGCTGTTTGCGGCGGTCTTTCTTGGACACTTGGCGCCGGGTGACCTTGGTCGAGGATTTGATCTTCTTCAGCCCGCCGTCCATGGCCATCTTGGACAGTTGCGTGCCGTACCGCATGCGCTGCAGCATGTTCATGCCGGCCATGGCCTTCATGGCGTCCCGCATCTGGCTGAACGTCTTGACCAGCCCGCTGACGTCCTGCGGCTCGCAGCCCGACCCGCGAGCGATCCGCCGCCGCCGCGACGCGTCGATGACGCCGGGATTGGCCCGCTCCTTCCGGGTCATCGAGTGAACGATGCCCTCCATCCGGGTGAACTCCCCCTCGTCGATGTCCATGTCGTCGACTTCGCTGCCCATCCCGGGGATCTTCTTGAGCAGGCTCTTCATCGACCCCATGCCCTTGAGCTTCTTCATCTGAAGCAGGAAGTCGTCCAGGGTCAGGACGCCCTTGGTCATCTTGGCTTCGAGCTTCTTGGCCTCCTCGACGTCGTACTGTGCCTGGGCCTGCTCCACCAGCGTGAGCATGTCCCCCATGCCCAGCATCCGTCCCGCCACTCGGTCGGGGTGGAAAGCCTCCAGTGCCTCCATCTTCTCCCCGACGCCGATGAACTTGATGGGCTTGCCGGTGATGCGCTTGACGGTCAGAGCCGCACCGCCGCGGGTGTCGCTGTCGAACTTCGTCAGAATGCAGCCGTCCAACTCCAGACGCTCGTTGAACGCCTTGGCCGTCGCCACCGCGTCCTGACCCGTCATCGCGTCCAGCACCAGGTAGATCTGATGCGGGCTGGTCACCTGGGCGATCCGGGCGACCTCGCTCATCATCTCCTCGTCGATGGCCAGGCGACCGGCCGTGTCCAGGATGACCACGTCGCGATCAGTCTTGCGGGCTTCGGCGATGCCGTCGCGGCAAACCTTCACCGCGTTCTGGTGCCCGCGCTCGGTATACACCGGGCAGCCCACCTGGCTGCCCACCACTTCCAGCTGATCGATCGCCGCCGGGCGCTTCAGGTCCGCCGCCACCATCAGCGGGCGCTTGGCCTTGGCCATGATGTGCTTGGCCAGCTTGCCGCAGGTGGTGGTCTTACCGCTGCCCTGCAGGCCGGCCATGAGCAGCACCGTCGGGCCGGGCGTGACGAACGGAATCCGCGGATCGACCGGGCCCATCAGCTCGACCAGCTCGTCGTGGACGATCTTGATGATCAACTGGTCGGGCCTGAGCGTGCGGATGACCTCCTGGCCGATGGCCTTCTGCTGCACCGCGTCGCAGAACTCCCGGGCCACCTGAAGGTTGACGTCCGCCTCCAGAAGGGCGGTGCGGATCTGCCGCATGGCCTCCGCCACGTTGTCCTCGGTGACCCGCCCCACGCCGCGAATGCTGCGGAAGACGTCGTTGAATCGCTCGGTTAGCGTCTCGAACATCCGGGTTTCCTACAGGTCGTTCTGCTGCTCCGACCCGTTTCTTGTACTTTTCCGCACCGATTCCGTCAACGCCCTCGAAATCTGGGACGGATCGCTTACCATCCCGGGCCTCCAACACATGCGGTACGTTCGGATGGGGACGGCATGATGCAGACGGCTTTCCACCCGGCCAATAGCGTTCCGGGCGACGCTCGAAGCGGGCGTACGCAGATGGCGGTGATGCGCCGCGGGCTACTGGCCCTGGCCGTAACGGCGCTGGCCTGCCTGCTGCCCGCCGGCTGCAGGGCCGTTTCAAACGCCCGGGCGGCCGTCCGGGCCGAACGCGCCGGACAGCATCACCTGGCCTATGACCTGTACTGCGAGGCCGCCACCGAGCTGCCCTCCGATCCCGTCATTGCCCGCGGGATCAAGCGCAACGCCGACAAGGCTTTTGAACATTGGCAGCGCCAGGCCAGAGCCGCCCTCGGTCGCGACGAGTACGCCACCGCGTGGAAGCACTTCATGCGGGCCTTGATGATCCGTCCGGATGATCGAGCCACGGCCCGGGCGATCCGCGATTTGGAGGCCAGCCGTGCCGGCGCGGTGGCGACGGCCCGTCGGGAATACCAGCAGCGCGGTGCCCAGACCCTGCTGGTCGGGTCACCGCCTTCCCGCTCGCCATCGCCCTGGCCGACCGGCGCCCGGCAGGATAGACAAGTCGCCCAATCCGACGGACGCGGGGCCGACGTATCCGCGCCGGCGCACCAGGGCGAAGGCGTTGCCGGTTCGGATGGCGGGCCTGGGAAGCCCGATCCGCGGACGCCCACCGAGGACGGCGACGCCGTCAGTGTCCTGCGTACCGTCACCGTCAGCGTCAAGGACCACCGGTACCCCCGCAGGGCCGAGACTGTTGACGGCCTTTCCGTCAAGATCGCGGACACCAACGACGATCCCGACGCGGACGTCGAAATCTACCTGGATCGCAAGCGCGTCCGCCGGATCAAAAACTGGACGGTGGGCCGGTACATCACCGTGACCGGGCGCACCGGGCAGCGCTACCACCTCGTCCTCGACCAGATCACCGACCGCACCGAGACCATCCGCCTCAGTGTCCGCCGCGTGCGATGACGGCACCGCAACCGCACGCACCAGCGGCGCCGGTTCCGCTTGCACTGCCGCGGGTTACTCCCCGAGGTCCCGAAGGCGCTCCTCCAGACGCGGGTCCGGACGCAGCTCGTAGGCCCGTTGCCACGCCTCGCGAACCTGCCCGGTGGGCAGGCCGTTTTGTTGGCGAGAGAGCCCCAGGTAGAACCACGCCCGGGCGTCGTCCGGCACGCGCTTCGTCTCCAGGTCCGAGTAGAGCAGCGCTCGCTCCAGGTCCCGCCCGGTCGGCCGCTCCTTTCGCAGATAGTAGTTGGCCAGGTCGATGTACAGCGTTCGCCCGTGGGGTGCCGGCAAGTTGCCCCTCGCGCCTCGCCACTGGTCGATCGCCGCCAGCAGCCCGCGCTCCTGGTCGTCCGTTGCTCCGGCCATCGGCTCGAAGCGAGCCGCCGGCCCCCAACGCCACGGACCGGCCAGCAACAGAGCGGCTGTCATCGCCACCCCCAGGACAGCAGTAGCCGGCAGCCAACGGGCCCTTCGCCCGCAGCCGAGCCAGGCTGCCGCCGCGGCAGCTATCGCGATGCCCGCACCGGTCAGCGTCGAGCCCGACAACGCCATCGTCTGTTCAATCCAGCCCGACCAGGAGAACGCCGCCGCCAGATGAATCGTCCACAACACACCGCATCCGACGATGAAACCTCGATCGGCGTGCCGCAGATGCCACAGCCCCATGGCGCCCACGATCCACAGAGCGGGCAGGTACAGCAGATGGAACCGCCCGCCCACAATCCCGCGCCCGATCACCGCCACCACGCCGATGGCGATCCACGGCAACAGCGACAGCGCCAGTGCCCGCCGGCGCCCACGCGGCCCGCGGCGAACCATGCCGGCAACCGTGGCCACCAGACCAAGGAGCAGGGGGATGGCCAGCACCGTCGTCGCCGGCCAGATCACGCCGTCCAGATAGACCTGCAGGGTGTCCCAGGGCCCGGCCACCAGATGGGCCTTGGTCTGCCCATATCCGAAGGTAATGGTTGTCAGGGCTTGCCAGACGCTCTTGCGCTCGCCGGCGTCGGTCGCCACGGGACCGGCCGAGAACACCGTCGCGTTGATGAACAGCAGCCAGGCGATCGTGGGCACCGCGGCAATCAACGCGGCCTGGAGCGTGTTCCGCGCACGACGCCCCAGCCCTCCGCGCCCGGCGTTCATCATCAGCAGCCCGCTGATGCACTCGGCCAGGACCAGCCCCCCGACCAACAGCAGGCCCTTGCCCAGGTGCGTCATCAGCAGCGCGAGCCAGAGCGTTCCCTTAAGCCCGGCACGTCGCGGTTGACCCACCAGGCACGCCGCCGGCAGCACCACCATCATCAGCAGCGACTCGGCGAACTCGCCGCGGGCGTTCGAAAACGCGAGGATATCGGAGACCGCCGCCAGACCCACCAGTACCGACGCCGCCCCGCGACCGATACGCCGGGCTGCCACACGCCACGTCAACAACAGCGTGGCCGCACCCAGCACCACCGGCAGCACGCGCAGACCGACCAGCGACACGTGCCCGGCCAGGTAACAGGGAATCGCCTGCACCCACCACCACAGCGGCGTGATCCCGTCACTGCGCCGGATGGGCACGTCGACAAGCAGCGCCCGCCCCGAGGCCAGCATCTCGTCCAGCCCGACCCCCATGACGAACACTTCGTCATACCCCACGCCGCAGCGAACCGCGTACGCCACCCGCAGGATCGTGCCGGCGACGATCAGGATGATCGCATGAATCGCAATTCGACGTCCGGCTGAATGCCGTGAACAAGGGCGCATAAGCAATAGCACGTTACATCATTGCAGCGCGACCACACCACGATCGGGTCTTTCGGTCGGAATCTACCCGCCCCTGTGTGTGCGTCAACTGGATGCCATCGGGGCAATGCCACGGATGGAACCGGGTCCGTCGCAAAACCCGACCGCCCATCGTGCAGGTTGGTGCGCGAATCAAGCCGGACAAAGCCGGGACTACGGTGTCTACTCCGGTCGGATGCCGGTGGACTCGGCCAGTCCGGTGAAGCGCCGCGAGCCCAGCGCGGCTCGGCGGAGGCCCTCCGGCCAGGCCGAGAGCGACACGCCGAAATCGTCGTCGGCCTCGTTGAGGTCCACGGTCAAAGCCACGTACCAGCGCGGGAACTTGCGGATGAATCCCACCGTGAACTCCTGCGTCTCGCCACGCCCCAGGTCGAACGACTCGCGAAACGCCAGCGTGTGCTTCTCGCTGATGCGATAGTTGGCCCCCAAAGCCAGCAGGTTCGAATTGATGTCTCCGATGTAGCGGTAGCCCAACATGTAGCTCAGCCGCGGGTCGCGCTCCACCGCCAGCGACAGATTGAACACGTCCATCGATCCGTCGTTGAGATCCACGTTGGCCTCGGAGAGCAAGGCCGTCGAGTCGTTGACCCGCCAGGCCAGCGCCCCGTTGACGTAATTCCGGGCGACGCTGTCCTCCGGGCGCGAGTACGACGTGAACCCGCTGGTCACCTCCGAGTCCGGCGCGTCACTGAACAGGCCCAGCTCGACGTCGAGCATCACCACGTCCACCGTCCGCTGTCGAGCCGGACCGCCGCGGTGCGTCTGCCAGCGCTGCCGCACCCCCACCGTGACGCCGTCGATCTCGTCGATGTCCTCGATCCCCGGCGTGAGCGGGTACAGCTCATCCGAGTCCACGTTCGACCCGGCTACCCACGCCACGGTGTCCATCTTGATCACGTGACGGATGCCGTTGATGTCCAGCAACTCATTGCGCAGCGCGGGGAACACGCGAGACAGATACATGCTGGACCGCACACCCGCGATGCCCATGCCGCGCTGAAGCCCTCCCGAGTCCGGCGAGTCGTCCCAGACCGTCCCTCGAATCGTGCCGAACGGGACGACTTTGATCGGCCCCAGCAGAACCGGGAACTCCGCCTCCTGGCGTGTGTCGGCCCGGACGACCATGCCCGACGAGTCCTCCCGCGCCCTCAGGAAGAGGTACTCCAGCAACTCGCGCTCGCCGGGTCGGTAGCGCACCAGCCCGGCACGATTCTCGCTGTACAGAGTCGTGAACCCGCCCACAGGCTCGCCGATCAGACGGAAGGCCAGTTCCGGCAGGTGCTCCGTCTGGGTCAGCCAGTCGAGAATCCGCCATTGAGCCAGCCCGGTGAACGCCCAGGTGTCCTTCTGTTTCTTGAGGTACAGGAGCGTTTCCTGCTCCTTGCCCTCTTCGAACTCGCTCTCGAAGTACTCCTCCAGGAAGCCCCGGTCGCTCATGTACGAGGCCTCGATGGTGAGCTCCCAATCCTCGGGCAGGTAATGCCGATGTCTCAGCGTGGTTCGACCGCGCTCGCGAGTGTCCGGCTTCTCGTCGCGGTACCGACCCAGGTTGTCCACGCCGTCATCGTGGATGTAATACCCGCGGAACAATCCGAAGTACGTGTCACGCTCGTAGTCCAGGTCGATCCCCGCCGCCGGTCCGCGCGCGGTGTAATAGTCCAGCCGCAACGTGGCGTCGAAACCCTGCGGTCGCTCCAGACCCATCAGGTTGAACAGATGCCACTCGGTCTCCACGGCCCCGCCGAAGTTGCTGCTGTACCCGGAGCGGATGCCGCGGATGCTGCTCTCGCCCTCCTTGAAATCGCCCTGGATATAGGGCCAGTACGCCAGCGGCACGCCGCCCAGGTTGAACGTGGTGTGATAGGCCTTGAACGTCCCCGCCCGAAGTCCCGCCCGCACGCCGGCGGCGCTCCGCGACGTCCGGTCCGTGAACTCCGTCTTCTTCGCACCGACGTAGTAGTGCGGCGTGTAGAACTCGCTGGTGGTGATCTTCGCGTCCCAGGCCGCGTACTCCGTCCGCGACAGCTGCCGCACCTGCCCCGCACGAACGTACACCGGCACGTCCCGCGTCGGCTCGATCGCACGGGCCACCGCGTCCAGGATCAACGCCCGGTCCTTGGCGAAGTCATAGTAGAGCTGCGACGCCCGCACCATCCGCTCACCACGCGACAGGATGACGTCCCCCTCCAGGTAAACCCCTTCGATCGCCGTGCCGGACAGCAACTCGCCGCCGGCCAGTTCCGATACCGCGAAATCGCTCGGCTGCGATTCCTCTTCCAGCAGGTCCCGCGGCGCCTCCTCGCCCTCGCCGGGAGACGGCCCCAGCGCCGGCTCCTCGGCGGCCTCCGCTGACAGGAACAACACCGCCGCGTCCGCCCGAAGCTCCAGCGGGTCACCACCAGACGGATCACCCTGGAACAGGTAGACGTCACCGATGGCCGTCACCACCTGACGTCCCTCCACCTCGCCCGATTGGAAGTTCTCCGCCCGATAGGCGACGTGCGGCCGGACCGTCGGCTTCTCCAATTCGCCCACGGCCCCCGGCTCGATGACCCGCAGCGGCGGCTGGGTCTCGACGTCCGCGGGCTCGGCCGCCGCCAGCCGGCCCCGAAGGTCCGCCGCACGCTGATAGGTCGGCGATTCCATCGACGGCACCGTCGTCGTGTCGTCCGCGCCGATACTGACCTTCCCGCTGCTGTTCAGCACGGCCCACAGAACCGGCCCGCTCGTCGTCGTCCCGGCGCTCTCCGTCACCCGGGCGTCGCGCCACAGGAAGACCTCGAGCCGGTGGTAGCTGATGCCCTGGTACGTGCGGGGCGTCATCCAGACGACGGCCTCCCGGGCCGACAGCGAACGTCGCCGACCCAGGTGCAGTTCGAACCCGCCCACCACGTGGATGACCTCGGCCCCGTCCTCGGCACGGAACAGGTACGCCCGCGTGCCGAACAGCTCGACGTCGCCCTTGCTGATCCCCGGGGGCAAAAGTGGTTCCTGCACCTCATCCGTGATCGGCACCAGCGATTGAGCGTTGCCGCCCGCTGGCACGCCCAGCATCAAACAACCGATGGCCACGATGTGCCGGGCTGTCCGCATGTGTCCTCGAAGCTGCCGCACGGCTGACCGCTGGTCGCAGAGAGGTTTCCGCGCCGCCTCCCTGCCCCACGCCGGATAAGTGCGGCGAGTATAGCCGTCGCGCCGCGCGGGTGTCAATCGTGGCAGGGGGCTCTCGTTTCGGTGTCTCGGATGCCGCCGCCAGAGTGCTGGCGGCCCTCTGTGCAACAGGATGTGACCGCTACCCGACCATTCGCAGCACTTCGGCCACCAGCTTCTCGATCCCGGCGCACACGTCGGCCGGGCCTTTGCCGGTCATGTAGGCCGGTGTGCTGACCAGCTTGTGCTCCGCGTCCGCGACCATCTCGCTGGTGGGGCACTCGCAATGCGTAGCCCCCATCCGGTTGATGGCCGCCGCCGTCTGCGGGTCGCTGCCGACGGTCAGTCGGGCCTTGATCTTCTGCTTGCCCACGATCCGGGCCAGCATGGCCGGAGCGATGCAGATCGCACCGATGGGCTTGCCCGCCGCCACCATGTCCTTCACCAGCGACTCCACCTGTGGATCGACCGTGCAGTCCGGACCATTACGGGCGAACGTGCACAGGTTCTTCGCCGCCCCGAACCCGCCGGGGAAAATCAGCGCGTCGATGTCACCCGCTCGAACGGCCGACAGCGGCTTGATCTCACCGCGGGCGATGCGGGCCGACTCCGTCAGCACGTTCCGCCTCTTGTCCGGAACGGGCTTCTGGGTCCGGTGATCGATCACGTCCGCTTGCGGCTTGTCCGGAGCGCAGCACACGATCTCCGCCCGGGCACGATCCAACGCCAGCAGCGTGAACACCGCCTCGTGAATCTCCGACCCGTCCAGAAAGCCGCATCCGGATAGGCAAACCGCCACGCGAGCCATGACTTCATCCTCCAACTCAACGACCGCGATCGCCTCCCGGCCGTGCCGGCGAAATCCTACCGCGCGCCCGCCCCGTCAACCAGACACCGCCCCCGGTTCCCGTGTCGAAGCTGTAGGTCGGGCCCACAGACCCGACACCGGGGCCGGCGCCGGTTCCCGTGTCGAACTGACTCCAGCCGACCGATTGTCGCCGCTACGAGCCGCGAGCGGAACCCGTCCCGACGCCGTCGGGAGCTCGCGCGGTCTGGTGGTCAAAGCCACGCCGACACCGCCGGCCTCAACGCCACCGGCATCGGCGACTTCTTCGACGACGACGTCAACCGTGACCTCGACCTCCCCGACGGCCTCGAGACCATCTACCACTTCACCGTCGGCCGAGCGGTACACGACCCGCGGCTGACGGACCGGCTAGCATACTCGTTCGAAGCGAAGTAATGGTGCGAGGCACAGGGGAATCCCGGCACCCGGAGCGGTCGCATACCACCTGCTCAACCACCGTGCCGGCCGCCAACGCGGCTGGCGATCAAATGCACCCGCTCCCCACGCGGGCGCCCGAAGCGAGGCTCCGATGTGACCCGCTTATCGTGCGTCGCCCGTCGGGCCGCCTCAAACGGGACCTTGCACGTGGAACGAAACTCGCTACAACTCAGTACGCGGTATGACGTAGCCCGATTGGGCACCACGCATCGCCCACACCTCTCTGCACATGGCATAGGTGGCGCGATTGCGCTGAAAGGAGCCTTCCGGTGGCAGATCGGATCGATTTGGCTGAGCGAATAGCCTTCGGGCTGGGTGGATGGTTCCAGACGCTTGCGTGTCAGTCAATCGCGGGGCAAGCTGGGGAGAATGCAGCCAAACTGACAGCAGTCCAATTGCTGAACGCCCAAAACGCCTACGTCCCAGAGTCCAGCGCGCGGCCTCTTAACTGGGGTAATACGCGCCTACGAATCGACATCGCGATCAAGGGGCCCACTCCTGCAGCGAAGGGTTGGTACGGCGCGATCGAAATCAAATGGCCAGGAGCGAAGGTCGATCTCGATCAAACGAGAGCCGCGATTGTTCAGGATGCGCTCCGACTGTCCTTCGTCGAAACCGCGAATATCCGTGCGAATCTGCTCGTCGTCGGTGGTGAATCCAAAGTGTTCCAGGCGCTTTTCGACAAGCCACATCCCAGGGCTCCGGCGTCCGAGCAGAAACGCCAGACCCTCGGCAAACTGTTGTCGCGCAATTCGCGGAATACAGATGGCATGTTGCTGATTAGAGCGCTATCATCCGCGTTCAGCAACTATGCTGATCGCATACCCGCGAACGTTTTGGGAACCTTCGATGGTAGGCTAAAGACTATTCTCTTGGCATCATGCGATGTGAAAAGAGGCCATACACAGGTCGGACAGGTCTTCGTGTGGCACTGCCGGAGGGCCAGAGGGACGCAAGGAGTCTCCAAGGCGATAGCGGCGAATTGAGCAGCACCCGGAACTGTGAAGGCGGGGAAAGGGGACATTCTGCTTTTCTATCCCAGTTGCTCGGGCTTCTGGAACCCCGGAACTGCCATCAATTGCAGAGGAGACTCCCCAACACCGCCAAAAGTAGAATGTCCCCTTTCCCTTTTCCCCCTCCACTTCGGTCCGGAGGCGTCCGCGGCGCGGTCGATGATCCCCGCCTTCCACCTATCCTTGCCATGAGCTAGCGGGGCGTCGCCGGTCGCTTTGCGGACCACCATGGCGGGGGCCGCTTCTTATCTCTGGCGCCCACCCCTTGCCCTCCGGCAATGCCAACGCTAACATTCTCCAGACGGAACGCCCCACAGGGACGTGGGCGGAATCGGATCACGGTCATGCACGGAGGCAAGTGATGCAAGTGACCAAACTTACCTACATTGGTTTCGAGGTAAACGCGCTGATTGATGCCGGAGCCCGAGTTCGCATCGGAGAAATTCGTCACCAAATCCGTGCGCGTTCGGTATTCGAGTTCTTCGAGACTCAGTTCTGCGACACCATTGACCTTGGGGTCATTGAAGCAGACGAACGGCGCGCGTTATCTGAGCAGTGGGAGGATATGGAGTCAGCCATACCCAGCCGCAAGAAGTTCGGCGTCGTCCGCGAGGGGCTTTGTCTGCTTCAGGCGTTCATACTGGAGGGCATTCAGCGCGAGATGACTTGCTATTCGACGTAGGAAAGAGCCCATGACGAACACAACGAGGGGATCGGGGCGTCAGGGATGATTCGGGTTCGGGTGACCTTCCCCACGAATGAGGCGCTGGGCGCAATGGTCGACGGGTCACTCTCTATGCGGAAACCGGTTCATGCCCAAAGTTGACGACGGCGTGTACGTTCAGAACGCGGCTAAGCGATTCCTATCGGCTTTGCCTGCCCTTGTGGAGGACCGACAAGAAGGGGCTGTCGAGCGGCTGCTCGATATTGCCACGGGTCAGAGCGTGTCTTGGAGTCGCGAGACTTTGTTGGCGGTCAAAAACGTGACCGCGGAGTTGGGGCTGGAATTGAGCCCGACAGGCCGGTGGTGGGATCAGATTCACCGGGCGTGGTATCGGCATTGGTGCCTGTGGCGAGCGGCCGAGCGTGATAAGGCAGGCGTACAAAAGAAAGAACACATACGAAGGGCGTTTCCGTTTCGGCAGTACTCGTGCATTCGGGCTATCTACGAACCTGCCGCGCACAACAAGCTGGACGGACTGGTCTTCCGCGTCGATGATCCATTCTGGGAGTATCACGATCCTCCTTGGGACGACGGCTGTGCCTGCACCGCGATTCCGAGGATGGCAAGTTGGGCGGAGAGGGAATCTGTCGACGTGCGGTCCCTTGAGTACGTCCGCAACGTACTCGGCGTGGGGCCCGGACCAGACGAGTACAGACCCGGGCACGCCAGTGGTGCGACGGCGACGAAGCGGTTGGAGACAGACCTCCGAGACTTGCTGAGAGACGCTCCTATTGCCGTCGTGGAAGACCCGTTGGCGCAGGAACTTGAGGCATGCGGAACTCGTGAAGAGACGTTGATCGCCTCGCGGCTAGCGGTTGCGACATGGACGCGAATCCTGGAGAGCGTGACGCCGGATGGAGTGGTCGACGGCGAGATCGGTGAGCAATTGCGCGAGAGGGTGCGCGCGAAGCTGCGCCATTGGCACGAGCAACTCGCGTTCATCGAGCGCCGGATCGCCCAGGACGGGCGTGATGACTGATGTCTGAGGCCGTGGCGCCGGCGCAAGGCTCAGTCGCTCGAGAAGGACGACGAACTCCGGCTCATTGACGCACCGCGCCGCGGTCAAGTAGCCAAGGCGAACGCCTGCCGGATGCGCCCCGTCCGCACGCTCTCCTGCGGTCTCAGGTGGAACCGCTCCGCGTCCACCGGGGCCTGCAGCTTGGCCAGACGCTTCCACCCTTTGTTCATCCCGTGGATGAACAGCGCGCTGGTCAGGCTGCGAGTTCGCCACAGCGTGCGCAGCGTCCTCTTCCACACCCAGGGCACGTTGGCCGCGATGTGACGCAGCTCGTAGATGGCCTCGTCGAGTTGGGCCGCGCTCATGTGCTTGGGGTGGTACACCGTCTCGACAAAAGTGTACCGTTCCCAGTCCGTCGGGTAGTCCGTCGCGAAGATCCGCCCCTCGCGCATGTACCGCTGGTACATCTTCGTGCCCGGCAGCGGCGTCAGGTTCGTGATCTGGATCGTGTCGATGCCCAGCTTGACCGACTCCAGCGCCGTCGTCGACACGGTGTCGACCGTGTCCTGGTCCGCCCCGATGATGAACGCCCCGAACACGCTGATGCCCGCGCGGTGGAACCCCTTGACCAACTCGCGGTACCGGTCCAGGTTGGTCCGATTAATCCCCTTGTGGAACTCCTTCAGGTTCTCGTCGTTGAGCGTCTCGAACCCGATGAGCATGCCGCGGCACCCGGCCCGGTAGGCCAGCCGCAGCCCCTCGTCGTCGTCGCCCATGTTGATCGTCGTCTGGCTGAACCACAGCCGCTTCTTTCCGCGACGGATGATCTCCCGCAGCAGCGTCTTCGCCCACCCGGCGTGCTTGGGCCCCACCCCGAAGAAATTGTCGTCCACCACGAAGACGAACTGCTTCGGCGTCTCGTTCCACTCCTCGATGATGTCGTCGATCTCGCGCCGGCGGATCGGTGCCCCGCTGAACTCCGTCACGCTGCAATACTCGCACCCCACCGGGCAGCCGCGCGACGTCTGAATGCTGGCCACGTCGTACACGCCGTTGACCGGCTGCAGCGTCTGGCTCGCCCGCCCCGTCCCCGTAGTGAGTTCGTTCCGCCGACCGGTGTACCGCTTCTGGAGCCGGCCGGCCGCCGCGTCGCGCACGATCGTCGGCCAGACCTCGTCGCATTCGCCGACGGCCACCGAGTCGAAGTACTCCTGTGCCTCGTCGGGCACGGCCCAGGCGTGCGGGCCGCCGATGATGCAGGCGATGCCCATCCGACGGCACAGCGCGGCGATTTCGTACGCCCGCGTCGCACCGCTGCTGTACGCCGTCAACCCCACCAGGTCGTACCGACCGGCCGAGATGAGTTCCTCCGTCGTCTCGTTGCCGAAGATCTCGTCGATAATCTCGACCTCGTGCCCCTCCGGCACCAGCCGGGCCAGAACCTGCAGGCCCAACTGCGGGACCCGGCTGCCGATCGTATGGTAACCTTGCGTCCGGCGGCTCACCGGGCTGATCAGGGCTATTCGCAACGGAAAACCTCCCTGGGGCGGGACTCGCAAGTCGTGCCCACAGCAACCATATTCCCCCGGCCCAAACCAGGAAATGGCACGACCACGCTCAAGCCTGGGGAACTTACCGCCAAGTCGGCGTCAAGTCAAAACGCAACCGAAATAGCGACCGTCAACGGGTCCGTGATACTCCCGGTGGCATTCGGTTTCGGGTGCCACGGGCGGCTTGTCCGCCCGTGCTCGGCTCAGAGTGCTCTGCTCGGTTTCGGGTGCCACGGGCGGCTTGTCCGCCCGTGCGGTCTCTCGGGTGGCCGTGTCGAGCACACGCACTGGCGTCAAGTCAAAACGAACCCCAAATACTGCCCGTCAACGGCGGAAGAGAACGGTGGGGGGCAAGCGCAGAATTTCCTCTTGCCCGCG
This sequence comes from Phycisphaerae bacterium, assembly GCA_035528995.1. Taxonomy (GTDB): domain Bacteria; phylum Planctomycetota; class Phycisphaerae; order UBA1845; family UBA1845; genus DATKXO01. Next base: position 29,815 of record DATKXO010000185.1, read on the forward strand.
GCGGGCGAGTTTGCTACAAGCGCCCGCGGTCGCGGCGGCCGACCGCGGTCAGAAAGCCTGCCGCGCCGCATGAGGGCACCGACCCGAGGCCATCCTGTGTCGTCTGCCGGTTCCATCAAGTTGTTGAGGCGCTACGTGACCGAGCCCACGGCCTTCCTGCGCCGATACTTCGCCGAACCCAACAGCGTCGGGGCCGTCGCCCCCAGTTCACGCTGGCTGGTGGCGGCGCTGACCGCCCCGGTGGCGGCCCGGTCCGGACCGGCCTCCATCCTCGAGGTCGGTGCGGGCACCGGCGCGGTCACCAGGCGCTTGGCCGAGTTGCTCGGCCCGGAGGATCGCCTCGACATCTGCGAGGTGGACCCCACCTTCGTGCGGATGCTGGAGACGACCATCCTCTCCTCAGCACCGCTGGCCATCGGACGGGAGCAGGGCCGCGTCCGACTCCTGCACTGCCCCCTCCAGGAGATCAACACCGCCAGGGCGTACGACTACGTGATCTCCGGCCTGCCGCTGACCGCATTCCGCTCCGAAGACGTGCAGAAGATACTCGAGACCATCCGGCTCAGCCTGAGACCCGGCGGCGTGTTCAGCTATTTCGAGTACGTGGGTCTGCGGCGACTCGGCGCCCTGCTGCCGCGCCGGCGGTCGCGCCATCGCGTCCGTGCGGTGTCCAGGCTGCTCGATCAACACATCCGCGACTATCAGGTTGATCGCCGCACGATACTCCGCAACGTGCCGCCGGCCTACGCCCGCCACTGGCGCTTCGACCCTCAACCCGGCCATTCGAGCCAGCCGCCGGGCCTCAATCCCTCCATCGACGCGCCCCTCGCCTGAGGCGCCGTTCCGCCGGCGTGGGATTTTTCCGTCGGCATTCGTTATCATAATACGCGCCGTTCATGGTACTGGCGCGGCTGCGGCGGGGTCCTTGCCGGAGGCACGATGGTCCGCAATTGTCCGATCGACGATCCGTATCGCGAAATGCGCGAGCGCATCATCCACGAAACGGAGCGTTACCTCGAAGAGTTGCTGCGCCACCCTGAACGCGCCGTGCGGATTCCCACCGTGGTCGTCGGCCGCGCCGTCTTCACGCCGCAGTACGCCCGCGCCTTCTGGTCGTCGGTGCTCGACGTGTCCGCGGTGGCCAGGCCGCGCCTGCTCCGCTGGTGGGACCGTCGGATGGGAAGATGACGCCGGAGCGCCATCCCGGCTTGCACCGGAATCGCCCCTGTCATATCGGCCTTGTCCGCGTCGTGGGCCGGGCTACGTCTCGAACAGCCCCACGCAGATCCCCTCCGGATCGGTGAACATCGCGTAGGACCCGACGTCGGGGATCGGAGTCTTGGGCACGACCACCGTCCCGCCGCCCTCGGTCACCTTGGCCAGGGCCGCGTCGATGTCCGGCACGTCGAAGTAGACGCTCAGCACCGGCCCCGGCGCCTCCTCCGGGCACTTCATCAGACCGCCGCCCGGCTCCCTGTCGGTCTTGATCAGCGTGTAGCCGGGCATCGACTTGTCGTCGTACTCCCAGCCGAAGACGTTGCCATAGAACGACCGACACTTGTCCGGGTCGTTCGACATGAACTCGAAGTGGCACAGTGGCGAACCCATCGCTGACTCCTTCCCTTGCAGTGGCCGTCTCCGCTACCCGTTCCGGCGTCTCCCGGGAGGCAGGCCCACCCACGTCTTCGCCGCGGGAAACCACGCCGCCCCGGCACCCTGCTTGTTATCCCAGCCAACCGGCCAGGTCTTTCGCGTAGTACGTCAGGATCAGGTCCGCCCCGGCGCGCTTGATGGCCGCGGTGGCCTCCAGCGCGCAGCGCTTCTCGTCCAGCCAGCCGTTCGCCGCCGCCGCCTTGAGCATCGAAAACTCGCCGCTGACGTGATAGGCGGCCGTCGGCAGGCCGAACTGCTCCTTCACCCGCCAGATGATGTCCAGGTAGTTGATGGCCGGCTTGACCATCACGATGTCCGCTCCCTCATCCACGTCCAGCGCGACCTCGCGCAGCGCTTCGTCCGCGTTGGCCGGGTCCATCTGGTACCCGGCCCGGTCGCCGAACTCCGGGGCGGACTCGGCCACGTCGCGGAACGGGCCGTAGAACCCGCTGGCGAACTTCGCCGCGTAAGCCAGGATGGGCACGTCCTCGTAGCCCGCCCCGTCCAGCGCGTCGCGGATGGTGACCACCATCCCGTCGAGCATGCACGAAGGCGCGACGATGTCGGCTCCGTGCTTCACGTGACTGATCACTTGCCTGGCCAGGTTCTCCAGCGAGGCGTCGTTATCCAGCTCCTTGGTCCCGTCGCGGCGCGTGGCGATCACGCCGCAGTGCCCGTGGTCGGTGTACTCGCAGAAGCACACGTCGGTGATCAGAACCAGATCGCGGCACGCCTCCCGGATCGCCCCCAGGGCTTTCTGGATAATCCCGTCGTCGCTCCAGGTGTCGCTGCCCACGGCGTCCTTGTGCTCCGGGATGCCGAACAGGATGACCGCCGGGATGCCCAGCGACTCGATCCGCCGGCACTCCTCGACCACGCGATCGACCGACATCTGCGCTACGCCGGGCATGGAATCGACCGGCTGCTCGATGCCGCTGCCGGGACGAACGAACAACGGGGCGATCAGATCGTCCACGCTTAGCTGCGTCTGCCGCACCATACGCCGCAGCGTCGGCGTCCGGCGAAGTCGTCGCATGCGAATATCGGGAAAGCTCATCGGTGGCTCCTCACCCTGTATTTGGTTTCAGCTTACGGCCCACACCAGCAGCCCAATGATGGCCAATAGGGCCGCAACAATCCAGATCCCGCTCCTGCTGCCGGCCGACGCCGACAGCGGCATGATCCAGTCGCCGCAGTGCGGGCAGCGGTCCGTGTCGTCGTACACCATCGCCCCGCACGAGGGGCAGGGCAACTGGTCCGCCTCCGAGTCCTGCTCCTCGTCCAGGTCCGGCGTCCAATCCTGCTCCTCGTCGTCGTCGTAGATCATGGCAGGGCCCCGTGCCAGGCGCCGGCCTGTCCTTCGGATGGACCCGGTTCGCCGCGATCCAACTGCCCGCGATCACGCCCGCCCCTGGTCCGCCGCCTTGACCAGCTCCAGCAGCTCCTTGAATCGGGCCGTCCCGCACTCGACGCACAGTTCGAAGAGCACCGACTCGCTGGTGGTGACGATCGCCCCGGCCTGTCGCATTCGCTGCAGACTGACGTCCCGATCCAGCATCCGGCGCGAGCCCACCGCGTCGGCACACACGTACACCTGGTGCCCCAGCGATACCAGGTCCAGAGCCGTCTGCTGCACGCAAACGTGGGCCTCGATTCCACACAGCACGATCTGCGGCCGGTCGATGCGCCGCAGCGCCTCGCGCACCGGCTCGTCATCGCAGGCGCTGAACGTGCTTTTCTCGAGGACCGGGGCGTCGGTCTGCTGGATGAGTTCGGCCACCGACGCGTCGGTCGGACCGATCCCCTTGGGGTACTGCTCCGTGGCCAGCACCGGCAACTCGAACAGCCGGGCGGCGCGCAGAAGCTGGCGGGTGGCGGCCAGCACCGATTCGTGCTCGACGATGGCCGGCAACAGCCCGCTCTGCACGTCGATGACCAGTAGCATGGCCCGATCGGTGTCCAACCGCAAAGCGTTCAGCATGGTGGGTGTTCTCCGCAGGACACGGCAGTGTAGGGCCGCCCCGCGCCGGCGGCAACCGCCCCAACGAAACCTGAAGGCTCCTTGAACCGAGCCGTCACCGTCCTGCTTGAGAGCGGAGTACGCCGTACATGACCGCGAGGCAACGGCGACTCCACCCGTCCACCACACGCCTGGACGCATGTACCTGGCTTGCGCCGAGCCTGGGCAACGGTCCGCCGTACGTCTCAGGACATATCGACGTCCACGGCTTGCAGGGGAGATATCTCAGCTGTGCGAAAACGACAGCACCGAATACACGGGAATCCGCCGTTTCTGGGGTCGGAGTTTTTCCGGCAGCAGGGACTCCACGACGCCTACATCGAGGCACTGTTCACGGCCTTCGACCTTCCAACCTGAGTTCGTCGAGTGGATCGATTCGCTGGCTGGTTACCCGCCGTTCGCCGACAACCTTGGCCTTCCGGATCATCAGGCAGAGACGGTAGTCTGACAAGGCGTTGGTGCTGCGCTACCTCACAACGAAGACCACCTACAGGGAGTTCGACCATGATGCCGACCCGATGATGCGCTACACTAGCCGCTACGGACAGGACACACCTCGACACTCTGCCGTGGTGGCCACGACGTTTATCTCGAACTCTTCCGCCGGCGGGTCAGAGCTGGCAGGCGTCCCATCCTCATTCCATTGCCGATATTCGAATCGCACAATCGTGCAACCGGCGCGGCGCGTGGAGAAAGAGGTAGTTTCGTCGCCCCCGCAGTCTGGTTGCTGGGAGTAGCAATCGTAGACCCCCCCGCCAACCACACCTTCATCTTTAAGGATCTCCCAATCGTACTCGGCTAACCCCCACTCATAGTCACAGTCCACGTCGAAAACGCATGTCCAGCTTAAGGACACTGCCATATCGTCGTCTGATTCTTGAAGATAGACGGTACATCCGTGATCCGTTTCGTCAAGCTGAATCGAATTGGGGTACGGAATGGGGTCGATTTCAAGCCCTCCCTCACTCTCGCACTCGACCTCGCCTTCCCCTTCGCCCTCGGCACCTCCAGCCTCGCAGACGTTCGTGTCGGCGTTGCAGGCTAGGTTTCCCGTGCAAGTGTTGCCGACCAGGCAGGCACCGTTCAGTTCACCGGCAAGCGGTTCCCCCTCCCCTTCACCGGCCACTGGTCCGTCGGAACCGCCACCGCCCCCCCCAGTCTGAGTCGCGCACCCAGTCACGACACCAACCGTCAGCAAGATCAGCAAGCGTTTCATGGTCGTGTTCTCCTCTCTTCTGGACCTGAAGGTAGGCAGTCTACCGTGCCCACCGTGGGTAGGGCAATGGGCGTCCCTACCCGCCTGCCGTTCAAGCGTAAAATGCCCTATGATCGGACATTCCCCATTTGCCGCTCCGGAGGCCCTAATCCTACCGGCGCGCCAAGCCCATTCCAAGGAAGGGTGGACATTCTGGCGAGGATGCCTGCCCTTGAACCCCAGATTCCGTCCATCCCGCCTCTCCGGATCGCCGGAGGGCCCGTTTGCCCTTCACGCCGCGCAGCACCAACCGTCTCCTGGCCGGAATCATCACGCCTTTCGCCTTGTCGTAGCGGTCACGCGGGTCGAACCACCGGCCGTGGCACACTGAACCACTGGGTCCGCTCCAGAATCCTTGCGAACATGTCACGCGCCACCGCCACCTCGGTTACTTAGAGGATCACATACCCTGAGTCGGTCACGACCTTCGCTCCATGAAACCGAAGTCTGGGCTTGCCGTCAGACTGCACACGAAGTGGGCGTTTTCGCGTGTCACCCATTGGATGCCTCTGTTAGAATGGCCGAAAACCGTTGGATTACAGGCGAAACGCGCACGGAGCATGACATCATGAGCACTCCATCTGGGAAATCCGGGCGAAGAGGGTTCGTGTTGCTACGTGCTAACGCCCCTTGGATCGGTCCCGGCTGAGTCGCTCGGCCAACTGCACGACGTGGACCGCCACCTGCTGCTTGCTGCCGGTGATCGGCTCGGACCAGCGCCCGTCGGCCGTCACGAACGCCACCGTGGCATCCTGCGAACCCACGTTGCCGATCCCGTTGAGCACGATCGCGTCGCACTGCTTCCGGGCCAGCTTGGCTTCCGCGTGCAGCCTCTCGTCGTGGTCTTCCATGGCGAAACCGATCACCACCCTCTTCCCCTTGATCCGCCCCAGGTGAGCGCAGATGTCCCGGGTGGGCTTCAGCGTGATCTGCCGGCTCCGGGCCTGCTTCTTGAGTTTGTGCGGCAGCCTGCGCGACGGACGATAGTCACAGACCGCCGCCGTCATGATCGCCGCCCCGCACGACTCGAACGCCGTCGTGGCCGCAGCGAACATCTCCTCCGCAGCGACCACCGGCACGAACGCCACGCCCTCCGGCGGCTGGATCGCCACCGGACCGCTGACCAGCACGACCTCGTGTCCGCGGGACAGGGCGGCCTCCGCGATGGCGTAACCCATTCGCCCGCTCGACGGATTCGAGATGAATCGAACCGAGTCGAAGAACTCACGCGTCGGACCGGCCGTCACCAGCATACGCACAAGCCACCCCCCTCGGATTGTCGGTCCAACAACACCGAACGCGGAAAGCCGGTCGATGCGTGACCCGGATCGGCTGAACCTGGTGCGACCCCGCACGGGTCATTCACTGTCCACGATTCTTCGGCTTGGCGGATTTGAGTTGTTCCACGACCACGTCGAGGATTTCGTCCGGCTCAGCCATCCGACCGCTGCCGACCGTGCGGCAGGCCAGCCAGCCCTCGCCCGGTTCGATCAACCGGTAGCCGTGTTCCCTGAGCTTCTGCACGTTCTGCTGCAGCACCGGGTTTTCCCACATGCGCGTGTTCATGGCCGGGGCCAGGATCACCGGGCCGGTGGCCGCCGAGACCAGCGTGCTCACCATGTCGTCCGCGATCCCCCCGGCGATCTTGCCGATCACGTTGTACGTGGCCGGCGCGATCAGCAGCGCGTCCAGCGCTTCGGTCACCCGCACGTGCTGAGGGTCGTACGAGGCTTCGGCAGCCCACAGGTCGGTCAGCACGCGCCGCCCCGACAGGGCCCCGAAGGTCACCGCCCCGACGAAGCGGGTGGCCGACTCGGTCATGGCCACGGTCACGCCGGCCCCGCGCTGCACCAGTGTCGAGACCACCTGGCACACCTTGTAGGCCGCGATCCCGCCGCAGACGGCCACCAGAACTTCGTAGCCGCCCAGCTCCGACGAGCCCTCCGCCTCACTCCTCGAGCTCATCGTGCTCCTCGTCGCCTTCCCAGTATCTGGGCTCGATCTTGCCCTGGGCAATCTCCTGGATCACGACCTCCAGGTCGCTCAGGCCTTTGGTCTCCACCATCGGGCGAGCCCCGTGCAAGATCTCCAGCCACCGACGCTGGATCAGCGCGGTCAACTTGAACCGGCCGCCCAGCTTCCGGATCAGATCGTCGTTCTTCAATGCTTCGATCATCTATCCGCGTTCTCCGTTTCCGATCTGATGATCCCTTCGATCTCGGCTACTGTGTCTTCCAGAACGTCGTTCACGACGAAATGGCGATAGCAGCCTGAGTCGCGGGCAAAGCCGATCTCACCGTCCGCCTCGGCCAGTCGTTTGGCGAGCTGCTCGGCCGATTCGGTGTGCCGTCCCTCCAGCCGGGCCTTGAGCGAATCCATCGTCGGCGGCAGCACGAAGATGCGGACCGATGCCGGCACGCGCTTGGCCACTTGGGCCCCGCCCTGCACGTCGATCTCCATCACCACGTTCCGCCCCGCATCCATCGCCTCGAACGCCGGCTTGGCCGGCGTACCATACAGGTGTCCCACGTACTCGGCCCATTCCAGGAATTCATCCCGTTCCCGGCGGGCCTCGAACTCCTCCCGGCTGATGTACTCGTAGCTGCTCCCGCTCTTCTCGTTGCCGCGAGGCGGGCGCGTCGTCGCCGAGATACTCCACACCGCATCGGCGTCTCGACGCAGAAGGGACTCGCAGATCGACGTCTTCCCCGTCCCCGACGGACCGCTGATTACGATCAACCGCCCCCGCCGGCGCTCACTACTCGACATTCTGCACCTGCTCCTTGAGCCGGTCGATCACCGCCTTGACCTCGATGATGTGCCGGGCGATCGTCGCGTTGTTGCCCTTGCTGCCGATCGTGTTGGCCTCCCGAAGCATCTCCTGGGCCAGAAAGTCCAGCTTCCGCCCGGCGTGCTCCTTGCTGTCGCACATGACCGCGAACTGGTCCACGTGGCACCGCAGCCGGGCCAACTCCTCGCTGATGTCGCATCGGTCCGCGTAGATCGCCACCTCACGCGCCAGCGAGTCCTGCTCCAGCTCGAACTTCCCCTCGCTCAGCAGCGTCTCCACCCGCTTCTGCAGCCGCTCGTGGTGCTCCTTCGCCACCTCCGGGGCCTGCTGCTCGACCGCGTCCAGGTGCTCCCGAAGCCGCCCGCAGTGCAACAGCAGGTCATCACGCAGCGCCTGGCCCTCCGCTCGACGCATGTCCAGCAGTCGGTCGATGGCCTCCTCGGTCATCTCTCGGACCAGCTCCGTCTGATGGGCACGCTGCTCATCCGCGATCTCCGGCGGCTGGCAAACCCCCGGCAGGGCCGTGACCGACGCTAGGTCGATCGTGGCCTGGATGTTCTCCGGAACCCGCACCCCACAGATCGTGCCCACGTACCGCTCCAGCGCCGCCGTGTTGATGTCGTAGCCGGCGGTCGGGCCTTGGTTGCGCGTCCGCAGAACGTACGTGATACTGCCTCGCCCCAGACGGGCCCGAACCATCCGGTCCACATCCGTCTCCACAAACTGCAGAGGCTCCGGCAGCTTGATCGTGGCCTTGAAATACCGGTTGTTGAGACTGCGGATTTCGAGCGTGTAGTCGGCGCCGCCTTGCGACCGCTCGGCCATGCCGAAACCCGTCATTGAGAGAATCATGAGCTTATGGTGTCGTTCCGCTGGGCGTCTCGGGGTCTTCCGTTGTCGGATCTGTATCGTCCGGGATCGCCTCCGTGCCGGGCGCCTCGCCCGCCACTCCGCCTTCGCCCGCGTCTGTGCTCGCCGGTCCGGTTGCCCCCTGATCCGCGGGGGGCTGCCCAGGCGTTGGAGACGCCGAACCCGGTGTCGGCGACGTCGCGCCGGGCGTGCCCGGGACGGGTGCCTGATCGGCCGGTGCCCCTGCTGGTGCCGCGGGCCTCAGTATGCTCTCACCCGGAGGCAGCAGAATGTAGTTGCCCAGCACGGCCACCAACAGGTAGACCGCGGCCAGGATCACGGTGAACAGCGTGAATACGTCCCCGGTTTTGGCCCCGAACGTGCTCCCGCCGCCCCCTCCGCCGAAAGCGGCCGACAGCCCGCCGCCGCGGCCACGCTGCAACAGCACGATCAGGATCAGCAGGATGCATACCACGATCAGCACTAGGGCCAGCACCCACTGGAACCCGGTAAAAGCGGCAATGATGCTCATAACTTCTTGCTTCCCTTGATGTTACAATCTCCAACTGGGCGTTCGACTCACCCGCTGGGCGACCGACCGCTTGAAACCTCACACGCGCGGACGGACACCCCGCCCGCCGCCCGCCTTCTCAGGCCGATGCCTCGGCGGCGGCCGCAATGATAGCAGCAAAGTCCTCCGCCACCAAGCACGCCCCGCCAACAAGCGCCCCGTCCACATCCGGGCAGCTCATCAGCTCCCCGGCATTCCCCGGCTTCACGCTCCCCCCGTATTGGATCACCATCGAGTTCGCCGCCGACTCGTTGAAGATGCCGGCCAGCTTACCCCGCACGAAAACGTGCACCCACTGGGCCTGATCCGGGCGGGCCGTCTTCCCCGTCCCGATCGCCCAGACCGGTTCATACGCAATCGTCAGCTTCGTCGGGTCCAGGTCGCCCTTGATCACCTCGTCCAGTTGTGCCGCCACCACCGCCTGGGTCCGCCCGGCTTCGTGCTCCTCCAGCGTCTCTCCGACACAGTAGATCACCTCGAGCCCGGCTTCCATCGCCGCGGGCACCTTCTTGGCCAGCATCTCGTTGGTCTCGCCGAAGACGTGGCGCCGCTCGCTGTGTCCGATAATCGCGTAGGTGCACCCCGCGTCGAGGAGCATCGACGCCGAGATGTCGCCGGTAAACGCCCCCTTGGCTTCCCAATTGACGTTCTGGGCGCCCAGCCGTATGGCCGAGCCCTCGATCTCTTTGCTGATCGCGTGCAGCAGTGTGAAGGGCGGGCACACCGCCACGTTCACCTTCAGCCCCGGTTTGACCCGCTCCCGGATCCCGCGGACCAACTCTAGGCCCTCGCCAAGCGTCTTGTGCATCTTCCAGTTGCCGGCGACGAAAGGTGTTCTCATAGAAGTGCTCCAGGAAGAGTAACCAGCTCAAATCGGCGAGTATCAACTCAGCACGGGTGATTCAAGCGAAGAGAGCACTCCGCCTCGCGGACCGCGCCCCGCCCGCCCGTCTCGGAATCCGCTATCCGCAATTCGCTATCCGCCATTTACCATTCGCGATTCGCAATTCGCTATTCCTAACTCATCCATCCCGAATTGTTGCGCGGGCGAGGCTGGTCGGAATCCTCCCCCCAGCGGGTCACCCGGTGCCCGACCACCTCCGCGATGGACCGCAACTGCTCCATCATGGCCTGGAACTTCGCCGGCAGCAATGCCTGCGGGCCGTCGCACAACGCCTTGTCCGGGCAGGTGTGCACCTCCACGATCACACCGGCCGCACCCGCCGCCACCGCCGCCAGCGCCAGCGGCCCCACCAGGTCGCGCTTCCCCGCCGCGTGCGACGGGTCCACAAACACTGGCAGGTGGCACCGCTGCTGGATCACCGGCACCGCCGACACGTCCAGCGTGAACCGAACCTCGTCCGCGAACGTGCGGATGCCGCGCTCGCACAGCATCACCCGGTGGTTCCCCTGGCTCAGCACGTACTCGGCCGACATCAGCAGCTCGGTGATCGACGCGGCCAGCCCGCGCTTGATGAACACCGGCTTGTCCGTCTTGCCCACCTCCAGCAGCAGGTTGAAGTTCTGCATGTTGCGGGCACCGATCTGGAAGATGTCCGCGTACTGGTACACGATCTCCACGTCCCGCGGGTCCGTCACCTCGGTGATCGTCGGCATGTTCAGTTGCTCGCCCGCCTCCTTGAGCAACTCCAGACCCTCCTGCCCCTTGCCCTGGAACGAGTACGGCGATGATCGCGGCTTGAAGGCCCCGCCTCGCAGGATCGACGCACCGGCCTCTTTGACCGCCGCCCCTACCTCGAAGAGCAGTTCCCGTCCCTCGATGGCGCAAGGCCCGGCGATCACGTTCACGTGCGGACCGCCCACTCGGATGCCCTTGATGTCCAGGATCGTGTCCGCCTCGTGGAAGGCCCGCGACGCCAGCCGGTACGGCTCCGCGATGGACGTCACCTGGTCCACCCCGGCCAACTGCTCGATCTGCTCGCGCACCTGCGGCGACCCGCCCCCGCCGCTGGTGCTGATGACCGTGCGATACTCCGTCTGCGACACGTGCGGATCGAGCCCCAGTTCCGCGATCCGCTCGACGACCCGCTGCACGTCCTCGTCGCTGACGTTCGTCTTCAGTATCGCAATCATGTCCATCGAAAGGTCGCCCTCGGCTGTCCGGTGTGCTAGCCGTCCCCCGGCCCGGGGTCCGCACCTCGGAGGATTCATCCGAAAAACAAGAACCGCGAATCGTACGACCGTGCAACGCCAAGGTCAACGGGGTCGGAGCTTCAGCGCTGCGGCTAGCTCCGCTTCCGCCCAGACAAGTCGCTTGCGGCGCGGGCCTCCTCGTCAGTCAGGCCGAGTTCCTCGAAGGTCTTGTCGAACCCGATCGCGCATCCACATTCCGGGCACCTTGGGACCGACTGACCGGTCAGGTTGTAGCCGCACCGCCGGCACTTGGGGGGAGGCTCCCCCGTTTCCGATCGGTCCTCAACACCTCGCCCCTGGCACCTTGGACACTCCTGCCGGAGTGCAATACCGACCAGGGTGAGCAAACCGACTGCAACCACCAGTGCCGTAAGCAGTGCCCCGCCCGACCATGACCGCCCGCTGGCTATAGCCCCCACTGCCACACAGATCACGAACGAGACGACCGGCCAACGCCGCGGCACCGCTTTACCTTTGCCTCCACACCTGCGGCAGGGCTTGCCGGGGGACCGGTTTTTCATGGAGGGGTCGTCGGACACGATTCGCGGGCGCCAGGTTCGTGGCCCGGCGTCCTCCAGCACTCATGCGTTGACCACGCGCACCACCTCACCCACCGCCTCGTCAACCTCTGCTTCCGTGTTGAATCGTCCCAAGCTGAACCGCACCGCCCCCAGCGCCAGCTCGCGGTCCACGCCCATGGCGCTCAACACCGCCGACGGCTCCGGCCGGTCCGAGTGGCACGCCGCACCCGGCGACGCGCAGACGTTCTCCATCTCGCCCAGCAGCTCCACCCCGACCTGCCCCCGGAAGCTGACGTTCAACGTATTCGGCAGCCGCAGCGTCGGATGCCCGTTGAGCACCACCCGATCGCCCAGTGCCTCGATCAGCCCGGTGTGGAATCGGTCGCGCAGCTCGCGGATCGTCTCGTCCCGCAGGTACGGGCTGCACAGCTCCGCCGCCGCCCCCAGTCCCACGATCGCCGGCACCGCCTCCGTCCCCGCTCGCCGCCCGTTCTCGTGCCCGGCCCCGTGGATCAGCGGCTCCAGCTCGGTCTCGGCCCGGATGTACAACGCCCCGACCCCCGGTGGGGCGTGCAGCTTATGGCCGGCCACCGTCAGCAGGTCCACCCCCAGATCGTTCACCGTCGTGCGGATTTTCCCGACCGCCTGGGCGGCGTCGGTGTGCATCAACACCTCGGCCGACCGGGCCATCCGGGCGATCTCCGCGATCGGCTGGATCGTCCCCACCTCGTTGTTGGCCAGCATGATCGAGATTAGGATGGTGTCCGGCCGAATCGCCCGCCGGATGTCGTCCGGATCGACCAGCCCGGTCGAATCCACACCCACCACGGTCAAGTCGAAACCGTGGTCGGTCAGCCACCGGGCAGGCACGGCAATTGCCGGGTGCTCGACGGCCGAGATAATGACGTGCCCCTCGCCAGCGGCGAACGCCACACCCTTGACCGCGTGGTTGTTCGCCTCGCTGCCGCCGGAGGTGAACAC
>DATKXO010000186.1:0-2184 GCA_035528995.1 Phycisphaerae bacterium
CACGGGCGGGACTGGAAGCGCGTCGCGGTCTTGAAGTTCGTCGATCAATCCGCCGTGCCGACGCTCGAGGACGTTCGCACCCGGATCGGCGAGTGGCTGGACATCTACCATCGCACCGGCCATCGCGGCCAGGCCATGGAGGGTCGCACTCCGCTGGCGGTCTGGCGGACCGCCACTCACATGCGCCGGGCCGTCGACAACGAGCTGCTCTGCCTGGCTGACATTCGCGGCCTGTACAGTGTCGCGGCCAACGTGGTGAGTCTCAAGGTCGGCTCCGCGACGCTCTATTACGGTGCCAAGTGCGCGGCCCTCAAGCGGTGGATCGGTCGCCAGGTCCTGGTCGCCCTGGACCCCCAGGATATCAGCGTAGCCTGGGCCTTGACCCCGGATCGCGACAAGCGCACGTTGATCGGCCGGCTCGAGCCCAACCAGTTCATCGCGCCGCACACCACCGCCGACGACGCCCGCGAGGTTATCGCCGAGTCGATGCGCGAACGCAGCGTAATGCACAAGGCCAGGCGGGCCGCCCCCCACCGGATCAAGACGGTCAGCGCCCGCCTCGCCGAGCACGCCCGGGCCAAGCGAGCCGCGCTCATGGCCACCGGGACCGACGACGCCGTCGCCGCCCCGGCGATAGTCCCCGTTCGAACCAACTTCGACGTCGCGTCGATCCCCGATCGAACCACATTCGAACCGGCCCGCCGGGCGCACAGCGACGTTCTCGAGCGTATGGCCGAGTTCACGAAACAGCAGTCCGCCGTGGAGCCGCCGGCGGCCTCGATCTGGTCTCGATTAGAGACGTTTGTCGGCGGGGAGTCGTCCGATGAGTAACGACCCTCGCGAATTCAATAACATAACCGACGTTTTCGAACGTCTGAATGGGGATGCACGGATGAATCCCATACCGGATCACGTCATGGATGTTCAGAGCAAGGAGTCACTCGACGAGGCCCACGCCCTGGTCGATCGCGCCCTGGCAACCGGCCTGGTCACCGCCGTCGCCCTGGCCCGCCGGGCCGGCTGCAAACCCCGGGCGATCTCCGAGTTTCGCAACCGCAAGTGGGACAAATTCTCCCCGGGCACTCTCGCGACGCTCGCGTCGACGCTGGCCAAGGCCATCAATGCGATCCTCCGCGAGCGCGAGGCGGCCAAGACCGCAGTCGGCGGCTACGTGAGCATCCGCATGGCCCAGGCCATACAGGGCGTGGTCAGTTACGCGATCAAACGCAAGAAAATCGCGGCCTTCCTCGTGCCCGCCGGATGTGGCAAGACGATGGCACTGCTGGCATTGCGCTACGAAATTCCCGGCGCGATTCTCATAACCGTGACGCGCTTGCGGGGAACGGTTAAATCCTTCCTGCAGGTCTGGGCGCGCCCGCTGGGTCTCAACGAAACCGGTCGGGCCGAGGACATCCAGGACCGGATCACCAAACATCTAGCGGGCTCCGGTCGCCTGGTTATGATCGACGAGGCCCACAAGCTCTCCCTGGCCGCGATCGACGTCCTCCGCGAGATCTGGGACGACGTCCAGATCCCCATAGTCCTGGCCGCCACCCCCTGCCTACAGCAGACCCTGACCTCGCAACGGGTTGGGACTAGCGCCGCGGAACTGATGGACCAGGTCTCATCGCGAATCGGCATGTTTCGCGACCTCACCGAGTTGGATAATTCTACGGGTGACGGCCCCGCCCAGCGCGTCAACGTCGCGGACATGCGCAAACTCTACGCCCGCGGTGGCGTGCGCCTGGCCCGCGACGGAGTCGACTTCCTGTGCAAAATCGCCAACAGCCCGGGGACCGGTGGCCTGCGCACCTGCACCGACCTGGTGCAGACCGCCGTCGATCTCTATCCCGCGGAGGAGATCACCGCCGCCCTGTTATACGGCATCGCCCGCGACACACGCATAGGCCTGACCGAAGCCGGTTTCTACATGGAGAGCCCAGCGAGTGCGCCCCACCGCGTCGGTATAGGATGAAGGATGAAGGATGAAGGCCTTGGAGCGCAGCGACCATGACCCTACCCGGCCACGAACTCGACCCGTGCAAGGCGCCCTGGCCGCCGGGCACCGACTTCCGTTTGATCGTCCGCAACGGCCTGCTGATCCATTTTCAGTTGCGCCCCGGCGCCGCCTTACCACCGCCCGCGTACCTGAGCCTGATGTGCCATACGTTGTCCCGGGCGGAG
>DATKXO010000187.1:0-12010 GCA_035528995.1 Phycisphaerae bacterium
GTGACCGCCAGGAAGATCGTCGAATTCCGCGAGGCTCGCCGCCGGGAACACATCCCGGACGACAACCCGCCCGGCGATGTCGTCAGAGTCTTTCGCGCCCCGGCCGACCTTCAGCGGGTCAAAGGCATCGGCCCCAAGACGGTGCAACGCATGGAGCCCTACCTGACCTTCGGACCGCCGACGGTCGGCGCCGACCGCACCCGACCCTGACGATCAATCGGCCGCAATGCCGAGGGCGACCGCTACTGCAGCACCGGGTCGCACTCCAGCACTTCACGTAGCTTGTTCAGAGCGCTGTTCTGAAGCTGGCGCACTCGTTCCTTGCTCAGCCCCACGGCGTCGCCGATCTCCTGAAGCGTCGAACGCCGCCGGTCGCCCGCCGGAAACCGCTTGGCCAGGATCCGCGACTCAATGTCCGTCAGCTCGCCGAGGTTGCCGTCCAGAGCGTGCTGCAGCCGTTCGATGTAAAGATCCGCGCCCCCGTCCGGCTGGTAAGGCTCCTCGAAAGATACGTCGTGCTGCACCGGGAACCGACGTCGATACGAACTCGCCTGCTTGCTACCGCGGATCATGCTCCGCCGGATCGCGTGGCAGGCATACGTGCTGAAACGAAAGCCGCGCCAGGGATCGAATCGCTCGGCCGCCTGGGCCAGTCCGAACATGGCCTCACTCAGCAGGTCGTCGCGATCCAGTTCCGCCGAGCGGAACTTCGCCATCATCGAGTAGATCAGCGGGAAGTTCCGCTTCACGATGTAATCCCGGATCACGTACCAGCGCCTGAGCCATTCGGCCCGCTGGCTCTTGGGAATCTGCCGCCCGGAAGCCCGCTCGGTGGCGTGGAAGGCGCTGGTGTGAAGCGCAGCGAACAGAGCCTGCTCGTCCGGCTCTGACTCCAGGCCGCCGCCGGTCTGCACCCAGGTGGCGATTCGTTTGGCCGATGCACCGGCCGCTCGCGTCCGAATTCGAGCATCCGGAGCATACCAGACCCGGGGAGCGCTCTTCTTGCCCTGCTTCTTCAGTTCCGTGTTTGCTGTGACCATTCGAGAACCTTCCAACTCGACCGCGATTCCATCGAAATAGTACTCTTGTGGTGCTATTTAATATAGCACCATTTCGGTGCTATATCAAATCTATCTTGGCAAACGTGTCCCAATTTGGAGAAAAAAACGCTTTTTTTGGGCGCCTCCGCTCCCAGCTTCCGTACTGATTGGATTCCCACTGGAAACAAGCCGTTCGATACTGCATTTATGACGTTTACACGTTATCGAACGGCCCTACGTGCTTGGCCGCCCGATGGATTGCCCACCGGGGCCCCCGCGGTACACTGCGTCCGCTGGACCGCGCCGACCGGCTACTTGCCGGGGCCGCGACTTGACCGCGGGCCGGTCGCGCCCCTTACTGGGTCCGGCACCAGCGAAGCATCCGCCCCGATGCCCCGGAGCACCTGCCAGGTGAGACGAGAATGGACACGCAAGAACTGACCCGCGAGCTCAACACCGACAACGGATCGAAGATCGTGCTGGCCGTGGCTGACGGCCTGGGCGGGCTCCCCCGCGAGCCGGGCGGCCCCACCGAACTCGAAGCAGCCGCCACACCCAATCTCGATAAGCTGGCTGCCCTCGGCGTGTGCGGCCTGACCATCCCCGTGCTGCCCGGCATCACGCCGGGCAGCGGCCCCGGGCACTTAGGCATGTTCGGCTACGACCCGCTGAAGTACGTCATCGGGCGCGGCGTGCTCGAGGCCCTGGGCATCGACTTCGACCTCGGGCCTAACGACGTGGCCGCCCGAGGCAACTTCTGCACGGTGGGTAAGGCCGGCGTCATCACCGATCGCCGCGCCAAACGCATTCCCACCGAGACCTGCACCCGACTCGTCGAGAAGCTCCGCAACATCCGCCTCGACGGCGTCGAACTCTTCGTCGAGCCGGTTCGGGAGCACCGCTTCGTCCTCGTGCTCCGCGCCCGGGGCATCGAAGGCGAGGTGAACGACACCGATCCCCAGGTGGAGGGGCGCAAACCTCTGGCCCCCGAGCCGCGCAACGCCGCGTCGGAACCCACCGCAAAGCTGTTGACCGAGTTCATCCGCCAGGCCGGCGAAATCCTCCGGGCCGAACGCCCCGCCAACATGCTCACGCTACGAGGAATCGCCAAGAAACCGCCGATTCCCTCCATGCAGGACGTGTACGGTTTGAAGGCGGCCGCCATCGCCGTCTACCCCATGTACCGCGGCCTGGCCCGGCTGGTGGGCATGACGGTGCTCGAAGCCGGCGCCAACTGGACCGAGCAGGTCCAGGCGCTCAAACAGAACTGGGCGGCCTACGACTTCTTCTACCTGCACTACAAGTACACCGACAGCAAGGGCGAGGACGGCGACTTCGATGCCAAGGTCGCCCACGTCGAGAAGTTCGACGCCGAGTTCGGCCACATCCTGGCCCTCAAGCCCGACGTGCTGATCGTAACCGGCGATCACAGCACGCCCGCCGTGCTCAAGAGCCACAGTTGGCACCCGGTGCCCGTATTGCTGGCCGCCGACTCATGCCGGCCCGATGAAGCCACAAAGTTCGGTGAGCGCGATTGTCTTCGCGGCGGCCTGGGCCGGTTCGAGGCCAAGTACCTGCTGCCGCTGGCCCTGGCCCACGCCGGCCGATTGCAGAAGTTCGGGGCCTGAGCGTGATGCTCCGCACCGCGAGCCACCCGAGAGGAGCGTCAATGGCGCGAGCCGGCCGTTGAACACGTACTCGCGTCGGTGACCGCGTACACGGGACTCGGCACGCATGGGCATTCGTGACACGCCGCCGGGAATCTGGCTGATCCTCGCGGCGCTGTGCGTCTTCGTGCTGATAAGATTCCTCTTCCTCCGTCCCGGCCCCTCCGCTGCCTCAGCCATCGGGCTGCTGGTCATCGCTTACGCGCTGCTGGTCATCGCTGGCGCATTCACACGAGGCAGCAAGTAGCGTCCCTCCCCGCCCGGCCCCATCCCTTCGGGCGACCATCCACCGAGCATCCTCCGCCTGTCTTGTCCGATCGCGCAGGCCGCGATACGTTGCCCGGGCACCGGGCGATGGCGCGTTGAGCCGGACAGGCTTCGGCGTATAAGAGGCCACTCATCGGGGTGGGCATGCTTTGAGCGACCCGACTGCACAGGACGACCTCACGGGGCAGCCGCGAGCCGCCGGCAACGCCATTCCCAAACCGCGCCCCCGGTGGTCCTGGTGGCGAGCGCCGGACCTGGCCGGAATCGACTCCTTCTGGCGAGAGCAACACAAACGCCCCTGGTGGTCCTGGTGGCACCTGATCGAGCTGGCCGCCGTCTTCGCCCTCGGCGCCTGCCTCATGAACTTCCTCTACGTCGGAACCGGTGGCGTCCTGGGTGACCGGCTCGGCGTCCCCGGCCACGACTCCTACTACCACGTCAAGATGGCCGTCCTGCTCCCCGAGATCGGCCTGACCCACGAATTCCCCTGGCTGCGATACTGCTACTTCCGCGACCTGACTGCCGACTTCGTCAGCCACCACTACGGCTTCCACGCCCTGCTGGCCCCCTTCGTCTACGCGGGCAAGTGGCTGCGAGACGACTACCTCACCGGCGGGCGCTGGGGCATCTCCGCCTTCTTCGCCGCCGCTCTGACCCTGTTCCAGTTGATCCTCATGACCCAGCGGGTCCGCTGTCGATGGCTGTGGCTGGCCCTCTACATCCTCATGCCCTCGCAGTTCTTCAGCCGCCAGGCCTTCGTCCGGGCCATCGCCCCCTCGCTGCTGTTCATGATGCTGATCATCGTCCTGATGTTCCGCCGGCGCTACCTGCTCACCGGCATCGCCGTGGCCGCCTACACCCATCTGTACATGGGCGGCGTCATCTTCGGACCGCTCATCGTGATCTGCTACGCCGTCGCCGGCCTGATCGGCCCGCGCGGCGACCGCGTCTCCTGGCGGCTCTGGATGTGGACCTTCTGCGGCTGGCTCGCCGGCGTCTACTTCCATCCCTACTACGAAGGCATGTACGAGTTCCTGCGCCTCCAGGTCTTCGGCACCGGCCTGACGCCCGACATCAGCGTCGGCACCGAGTGGAAGCCCTACGATAAAGTCTGGTGGGTGGCCGGCATGTGCGGCTGGACCCTCATCCCCCTGGCCGCCTCCATCTGCCTGCGCCTCCGCCTCGGGCCGCGAATCAACGCCAGGGAACTGTCCGTCCTCCTCATGAACCTCGTGTTCGCAACCCTCATGCTCAAGTCGCGACGCTTCGTCGAGTACTGGCCGCCGTTCGGTTTGCTCAGCACCACTCTGCTGGCCGGCCCGCTACTGGAAGACTGGCACGGCAAAGCCGCCCAATGGTTCCGCCGCCTGCAGAACGGGTGGGCCGCGATGATGCCCCCGGTCGCCCTGGCCTGCGTCTGCGTCGGCGCCGTGTGGGGCGTACGACTGGCACGCGAGCAACTCCGCATCGACCCCCTGCTCGACGACTGGCGCGTCTGGTCCATCGTGGCCGCCGGCGTCCTGCTGGTGCCGTTGGCCCGGTTCTGGACCGAGTCCGGTCCGCGGAACGGCCCGAAAACGCACCGCGTCTGGCGCACGGGAGTCGTGCCGCTGGCCGGTGCGATCTTCGTCGCCGCGCTGGTCGCCGTGTGTTGGCTGGCCACTCGAACCGGAAGCTTCGGCGGACCCAGATTCAGGGTCCCCTGGTGGTGCTTCGCCGCCCTCGCCCTGGTCTATTGGATCGTGCCGCTGATCGCCCAACGCTGGGCGAGCGGACGTTCGGTCGCCTCGACCGCCAAGCGGGCGGGCGGCATGATCGGGATCGCCACAACCGCTCTGCTCGTGTTCACCCTCCTGCTCTCCGCCGCCGGACCGCAGATCGTCGGCCTCCAGCGCACCATCCGCGGCAAGTGGGACCTGCCCGCCATCGAGGCCGCCATGGTCCATCTGAAAGACGTTTCCCCGCCCGGCTCGGTCATTTTCACTGACGACTGGGACATCTTCCCGGTCTACTTCTACATGAACGACTACAACCACTACGTCGTGGGCCTGGACCCCAAGTTCACCCAGCACCGCGACCCGCTCCTCTGGGAACGCTACAAGGCCATCACTCGGGGCCAGACGCCCAAGACCGTGGAGGCCAAGAGCCGCGACGGAACCAGGCGCAAGGCTCGCGCGGAGATCGAGGACATCCGCCGCTACTTCGGAGCCGACTACGTCATGGTGGACAGCGACCACATGCCCTTCAGGCGCAAGCTCGACGACGCCGCCACGTTCTGCCAGCGCATCTATCCGCCGCAGCAATCCGAGGACGCACCCACCGAAGACCGAACGAGCAGGAAAGACCTCGATAACGCGCCCTACGTGATCTACCGCGTGTTCTCCACCACCGAGCGGGCCGAGGCCAAGCGCGCCGCCCAAAACGCCCGTCATGACCGAGCCAGAAAGGCCGTCCTGCGCAGCAAGCTGCGCCCGACCACCGGACCGCGTTCCCAGCCCGCGTCCCAGCCCGCCTCCGAGCCCGTTCAACCATGACCCACAGACGCAACCAACCCGGAATCGACAACCCCCGCGGTGTATCTGCAACGTGGTGGGCCCTGCTGCCCATCCTGCTGGGCGGCTGCGTCGAGCACCTGCCCATCAGCATCCGCCTCGACCCTGAGGTCGAACGCCCCCCACGCGCCGTCGTCCTCATCTCCGTCGACGGCTTCGCCGCAAACAAGTTCGACCAGTTTCTCGACGCCGGCGACCTGCCCAACATCCAACGACTGCTCGTCGACCGCGGCGTGCGCGTCCGCCGGGCCGTCGCTGGCCAGCCCACCATCACCTACGCCAGCTTCTCCACCATCCTCACCGGACGCCATGCCGGGCATCACGGCATCCTGGGCAACAAGTGGTTCGACCGCTACGCCCTGGTCTTCCGCAACTACGCCACCATGGCCACCTACCGATGGGTGGGTGACGATTACCTGGCACCCAACCTCTTCGAGCAGCTCGCGCCCGCATCCACCGTCAGCATCCAGAACGCCAACTGCCGCGGCGCCACCCGAACCATTGACAACTGGGCCAGCTCCGGCCTGCGCTGGTTCGTCGGCGCATTCGAGACCGTCGATCAGCTCATCCCGCTGCGCATGGAGCTCATCGCCGAGCAGGCCAACACCTGGGGCGCCTGGCCCCGCCTCATCCACGCCTACATGCCCGCCGTGGACGAGGTCGGCCACCACTACGGCGCCGACTCACCCAGGTACCGCCGGGCGGCCGTCAACGTCGATCGACAGGTCGGCAGACTCTTCGCCGCCGTCCAGGCGGCCGGCATGACGGATCGCACCTTCTTCGTTTTCCTCAGCGACCACGGCCACGTGCCTACCTTCCCCGCGAGCTACTTCGACGTGGCAAAACACCTGCGCAGCGCCGGTCTCACCGTTCAGGACAAACCGTTCGACGCGCGCACCTTGGAGCAACGCCGCCGCCATTACGACAACGTGGACGCGGTGGTCATCGCCGGCGGCGACCGCCGGGCCGTCATCCACCTGCCCGGGCCCGGCGGCTGGCACGAGCGACCGCAATTCGACACGGTCCGGGCCATGATCGACCCCACCCGGCAAAGCCCCGCCACCCTGTGGGAAAACGGCGCCGTCAAACTCGCCCTGGCAGCGCGGCACGACGACGACGGCCAACGAACGATCGAGGTTTACTCCCGAAAGGGACACTCGCGACTGACCCGTCGCCGGAATGGTGATGCGCCGGTGTACGGCTACGAAATCGTGACCACCGACGCCCTGGACGGTCTGATCCCCACCGGCCTGCACGACGCCGAAACCTGGCTCACCCTGACGGCCGACTCGCCGCTCCCCGACTTCGTCGTGCCCCTGGTCGAGCTGTTCGACTCGCCGCGGGCCGGCGACATCATGCTGGTAGCCAGAAAGGACTGGGAGTTCGTCCCCCACCACCGCGGCGGACACGGCGGCGTCGATGCGGACGACGTCCTGGTCCCGATGGTCTTTGCCGGCCCGGACCTGCCCCAAGGAGCCACGATCGACCACGCCCGATTGGTCGACATCGCCCCGACGATCCTCGGCCTGCTTGCCGGCGCCGGCGATGCCCCGCCCGACCCCTCAACCTTCGACGGCATCGACCGCTCGAGGCAACTGCGCGCCACCACCCCGCCGCCGTAACGGCACGTCCCGATGCCCCTTTCGCGTCCTCACCCTCGATCCGGGCGGCCTACTTCTTCTTGCTCTTGTCCGGGTAGGCCGGCGGCGGCGGCACCTCCTTGGGGTTCTCAGCCACCATCTTGACCACCCGCTCGATCCCCGCGTCGAGCTGGGCGTCCCGGCCGCGAACCACGTCGCCCGGGAAGTTCTGCACCTCGACGTCCGGTTCCACGCCTCGGCCCTCGATCAGCCACTGTCGGTCCAGCCCGTACAGCCCGAACTGCGGCGGAGTGGTCCCCCCGCCGTCCATCAGGTCCTGGTGCGGCTCGATTCCGATGGCCCCGCCCCAGGTCCGCATGCCGATCACCGGACCCAGCTTCTTGACTTTGATCGCCTCGGCGAAGAACTCCCCGTTCGAGCCCGTGTCCTCGTTGATCAGCACCACGAAGTGCCCGTGGAACACCCGCTCCGGATCGCGCAGTCGCTTGCCCTCCCGAGGCTGCGTCACCGCCCAGACCTCACGCTCCAGCCGGTCGATGATCATGTCGGCCGTGAAGCCCCCGCCGTTGTACCGCGCGTCGATCACAAACCCCTTCTTGTAATACTGCGGGAACCAGTACCTGGCGAACTCGATCAGCCCCGACTCACCCATGTTGGGAATGTGCACGTAGCCGGTCTGCCCACCGGTCTTCTGGGCCACGTACGCCTTGTTGCCCTCGACCCACTCCCGATAGCGGATGCCGCTCTCGCTGCCGATGGTCTTGACCCGCTGCGTCTCGGCCCCGTCGGCCGACGGTTTGTCGTTGACCGTCAGCGTAACCACCTTGCTCCGCTTGTTCTGCAACAGCCGATAGACGTTGTCGTCGGTGCGCACTTCCTGCCCGTCGATCGCGATCAGGTAGTCCCCCTCCTCGATCGGGCAGCCGGGCTCGTCCAGGGGCGACCGCTCGCCCTCATCGCCTGGCGTGCCGGGGATGATGTGCTTGATGCGGTAGTAGTCCGCGCCCGGCTGGGCCTCGAAGTCCGCGCCCAGCAACCCGACCGAAACGCGCTTCCCGCCGCGCTCGATGTCCCCGCCCCCGACGTAGGTGTGCCCGATGTTCAGCTCGGCGATCATCTCGCCGATCAGGTAGTTCAGGTCGCTGCGGTTGCCGCAATCGGGGACGAACCTGCGGTACTTCGCCCGAATGGCCTCCCACTCCACCCCGTGCATGCCCGGGTCGTAGAACCAGTCCCGCTGCACCCGCCAGGCCTCGTCGATGATCTGCAGGAACTCCGCGCTGCGATCCACCTCCACCAGCACGCCCTCCAGGCTCACCTTCCCGTCGCCCACCTTCGCCTTGGACCCGGCGTCAACCACGCCGTAGCTGCTGCCCGACCGGTAGACCAGCTTCTCGCCGTCGGCCGACAGGTGGTAATTGGCGATCCCTTCCAGGACCTTCTTCGTCTCGGCCTTCTTCAGGTCGTAGTGATACAGGTCCAGCTTGCCGCCGGTCTCGTCCGTCACCGTCTGATACTTCTCGAACTCCCGATCGTCCTTCTTCAGGTAGCAGAACCCCTTATCCGTCGCTTCCAGCCGGAAGTAATTCCCCGCCTTGACCTCCTCGGCCGCCACGATCCGACGGTCGATCCCGACCGGGTCGATCTTTGTCTTATCCTTGTCCTCGTCTTCGTCGCCATTCTCCTCGTCGCCATTCTTCTCGTCGGCCTTCTTCTTGTCGCCTTTCTTCTTGTTGCCTTTCTTCTTGTCGCCCTTCTTCTTGTCGCCCTTCTTCTTATCGCCCTTCTTGGCCTCCCCCTCATCGTCGGCCTCTTCTACCTCCGCCGGTTCTTCGGCGGCGTCTTCCTCCTCGGCCGCTTCTACCTCTTCAGCCTCGCCCTCTTCCTCTTCTTCCTCCACCTCCTCATGCGCGTCCTTCGGCACGAAAGGCGACGGCTCACCGTCCTCCAGGATTACCAAGTACGGCCGGCACATCTCCAAAAAGATGTGGTTCTGATCCACGAACCCCATGGTCGGCTCGAACGTGCGGTTCGACAGGAAATACAGATACCGCCCCTTCGGATCGAACGACGGGCTCCAGTCCTCCGTCATCTCGTCGGTGACGCGGTACGACTTCTTCTCCTCCATCGAGTACAGGAAGATGGACTCGTTCATGCTCTCTTCCATCTTCGTGTACGCGATCCACCCGCTGTCCGGAGACCACACGTAGTCCTGAATCCCCCACCGCTCCCAGGCGTCGTCGTAGTCGGCCTGGTCCAGCACCTCGATCGCCCCCGACTCGGCACACGCCAGGTTCAGCCGCAGGAACTTGTCGGAGAAGATCAGGTGCTTGCTGTCCGGCGACCACACCGGCTGCATGCGGAACCCCTGACCCCCGCTGGTGAGCTGGCGCCAGGGCTTCTCCGCCTTCTGATCCACCAGGTACAGCTCCTCCTCACCCGTCTTGTCCGACACGAACGCCACCCACTTACCGTCCGGCGACCAGGCCGCGTTCTTCTCCCGCGAACCCGGCGACCGCGTCAGGTTGATCGGCTCCCCGTCCTCAACCGGCAGATTCAGAATCTCGCCCCGGGCCTCCAGCAGCATCCGCTTGGCCGTCGGCGACAGTCTGAACGATCCCTTCGACGGCGACACCTCCACGAACTCCGGCCTCATCCGCACCAGGTCGCTGGGGATGTTCACCGGCACCTTCCGCGTCGCCCCCGTTTTGAGGTTCAGCAGGTACAACTCCTCGCCGTACTGATACACGATCTGATCCACGCCCAGGGACGGGTACTTGACGTCGTAGTCCTTGTAAGCGGTCAGCGCCTCGACGTTCCCGCCGTCCGTGTTGCACCGGTACAGGTTCAGCGTCCCGAACTCGCGGTCCGAGTTGAAGTAGATCTTGTCGCCCCACCACATCGGAAAATTGTCGCTGCCCGCCCAGTCCGTGATCCGCTTGTAGTCCGCCTTCTCCAGGCTGCCCACCCAGATGTCCTGCGCCGTCCCGCCCTGATGCCGCTTCCACGTGCGAGATTCGCGGCTCTGACGGTTGTAGGCGATCGACTTGCCGTCCGGAGAGATGGCCGTCAGACCCGCCCGATCCACGTTCAGCTTGACCGGCATCCCCCCCTCGGTCGAGACCTTGTAGATCATCTCCGCCCGGAAGGGATACTCGCGACGCGTCCGAAACAAGACCTGCTTCCCGTCCGGGAACCAGCCCAGCACCCGATTCATGGACGGGTGATACGTCAGCCGGGTCGGCACGCCCCCGCGCGCGGGCATCACGTACACGTCCATTCCACCGTCGTACTGCCCGGTGAACGCGATCTGACTCCCATCCGGCGAGAACTTCGCCCAGGCCTCCGACCCCGGATCGTTCGTGATCCGGATGGCGTCGCCCCCTTCGGTGGAAACGAGCCACAGATCGTCCTCGTACGTAAAGACGATCTGCTCCTGATGCACGTCCGCCATCCGCATCAGGTGCGACGCCGCCTGCGCCGCGCACCCCATCGAAAGAACCACCACCAGACAGACCACCTGCTGCACGCGAGTGTGGATCACCGCAAAACCTCCCTTTCGTCCAGAACCACGCGGCCACGACGTCCGCCGCCGCGTCCCCGGAACGCAGGATTGTCGCCATCAGACCGCTATAGGGCAAATGCCGTCCCAAACTCGCCACTCGCAGGGTGCCACTGGCAGCTCGCCTGCCAGTGTGTCTCCGTCCACAACTCGCTATTCGCTATTCGCTCTTCGCCATTCTGTACCGTCCCGATTCTCGGGATCAGGGAGCGCCCCCAACTCGCCACTCGCTACTCGCCATTCGCTATTCGCCTCTCCCCAATCTCCAACCTCCAATCCCCAATCGCGTCCGCCGTTGCCTTCTCCGCTCCTCCGTGCGTCCGTGGTTTGCCTTGCCTCTTCTTCCCTCTCCGGCCTTTCTCTGCGTTCTCGGCGCCCTCTGCGGTGAATCCCCGGCCTTCGCCATTCGCCAGTCGCCTCTCCCCAATCCCCAATCTCCAACCTCCAATCCCCAATCGCGTCCGCCGCCTTCCCCCCGCCTCGCCGCCTCGCCGCCTCGTTGCCTCGGTGCCTCGTAGCCTTGGTGCCTGGTTGCCTCGTTGCCTCGTTGCCTCGTTGCCTCGTTGCCTGCCGTTCTTTCCCCCT
This sequence comes from Phycisphaerae bacterium, assembly GCA_035528995.1. GTDB lineage: Bacteria > Planctomycetota > Phycisphaerae > UBA1845 > UBA1845 > DATKXO01. The sequence continues at coordinate 11,275 of DATKXO010000187.1, forward strand.
TCTCAATTCTCAATTCCCCCCTCCCCACACAATACGCCCATGAAGCGCACGCCCTCCATCCCCACCATCCTCCGCCGCCTCGAGCGCGCCTACGGCCACCGCCCCTGGCGAAAGCATCGCAGCGGCATCGACGGCCTCATCCAGACCATCCTCTCCCAGAACACCACCGACCGGAACTCGATGGCCGCTTTCGCCAGCCTCAAGGCCCGCTTCCCGCGATGGCACGCGCTCCTCGACGCCCCCGTCTCCACCATCGAGCGCGCCATCCGATCCGCCGGCCTGTCCCGCACCAAGGCCCCGCGCATAAAAAACGCCCTGCGCGAGGTCCACGCCCCCACCGGCCGCCTGTCGCTCGCTTTCCTGACCAGGATGCCGCTCGACGACGCCAAGGCATGGCTCCAGTCCATCGACGGCGTCGGCCCCAAGACGGCCGCCTGCGTCCTGATGTTCTGCTACAACCTGCCCGCCTTCCCCGTGGACACGCACGTCCACCGTGTCGCCCGGCGCCTGGCCCTCATCCCCGACGACTGCACCGCCGACCGCGCCCACGACCTTCTCGAACGGATGTGCCCCCCGGCCCTGGTCTACCCCTTCCACCTCCTGCTGGTCCACCACGGCCGCACCACCTGCCGCCCCCGCAACCCCCGCTGCCCCAACTGCCCCCTAGCCAACCTCGGCCCCTGGCCCACCACGAACCAATAGCCCCCCAACTCGCTACTCCCCACTCGCATTTCGC
>DATKXO010000188.1:0-2249 GCA_035528995.1 Phycisphaerae bacterium
GTTGTGGGCCTGGAGGACTTCCTCTGCGGTGAGAATGCGGCTCCAGATCAGGGTGACCTGGGACTGCCCATTCATGGGTGCCCCGTCGTTTGCGGCGTTCCCGATCTTGAGCGGGTTGCCCACGTCGCTGCCCAGGGCGGACGGGTTGGTCCCGGCCGGGGTGCCGACCGTCAGGCCGTTGTTGTAGAGCGTGGGGTCGTTGGCCAGCACCGAGTCGTCGTAGGTGACCCCGAAGCTGGTGTAGGCGAATCCGCCGCCGGTTGTGGCCGCGCTGCCCCGGGGCATCGCGCCGGTCCCTGTCCAGGTGCCGTCCGTGCCACCGCCCGACTTTCGTATGAAGCGGGTGCGCACGCCAGCTCCGCCGAAGGCGGTGTCGCCGAACAGGTACCAGCCGGTGGACGCGCCCTCCGTGGACAGGAATCGACCGGAGCCGCCGTCGCCCGGGGTCTGGGTCTGGATGAACGTCAGGACGGTGGCGCCCCCATCGAACAGGTTGTCGAGCGTGGCGTTCTTGGTGAAGCTGACGCCCTTGGTGGTGGCGCCGTCAATCTGGAAGGCCCCATTGGCCACCGCGGTGCCGCCGACCAGAGTCCCAGCACTCCCGTTGCCGGTGCGGTCTACGACAGTGGTCCCGGTCCCGGCGTACGACGCCAGGTCGGCTGCATCGACATAGAAGATGAGGTCGTTGGCGTGAGGGAGCCCTGCTGGTAGGGCACCCCCGCCGCCGAGGTTCGCAAGTCCCCACCGCTTCGTGACGAAATCGTCGTCGGCGGTGGGGTCGTCTCCTGCCATGCGCACGAATGCGCCGTCCGCAGCGTTCCGCACTTGGAACGCCCCGGAAACGGACTTGACGCGCGGACCCAACGCCCCGTATTGGACGTTTTCCGCGATCCCGTCTCGGCAGAAGTTCTTGGCCATATCCTACTCCTACGAGGTGCGCAGGTAGCAGAAGGTGGCGGTGGCCGCCCCCTGTGTCATGCCCGCCGCAATCCCCACCGTGGCCACGGCTGCACCCACATCCGTGGACACATCGTCGCACTCGTAGGAGCCGACTACGGCCAGGTCGCTCTTGGTGGTGCCCTGCCGTGAAACGGCGTTGACCTTCAGGTCCACGGTGATTGGGTTGGGGGCGAACGCCGTGGTGACCAGCACCGAGGACGAGACCACGACGGAGCTGGCCGGAATGGTTCCGATCGCAACGTCGGTGCCGGTGTCGGTGTAGGCGAATGTGCCCTGGACGTACGACACTGCCGCCAGTGGCGCAAACTTCGCCGGAGTAACCGCGTTGGCTGCGAGTTGAGCTGTGCCGATCCCCAGGGCATCCACGCCGATGCTTACGTCGGTCCCGACCAGGCTGGCCGTCAGGCTCTGGCCTCCCAGGATGGCGCGCAGCTTCGGAACCGGCGCCGCCCCGCTGTCAATAACGGAGATTCCAGTGATCCCAGCCGCGTCAGCGATGGAGGTCACCCCGCTGACCACCGAGGAGAACAGGGTGAAAGTGGTCGCGTCCGTGTTGTAGGCGACCGGGGAGTCCTCGGTCTGGACGAAGGCGGAATCAGCCCCGGCAGTGCCCTCTTCGCAGAACATCGCGCTGGAGGCAGCGTCGGAGCCGGCCAGGGCGTCGGCGGTACGGGTAAGGATCCAGGGCGTGCCGGCAGTGCCGACCTGGGTCAGCTCGTAGATCCCGTTCTTGGTGCTGGTACCACCGCCCTCCTCCCGGACCAGAATCCGGTCGCTCAGCACGGGAGCCACACCGTCGATGTTGGGGATCGCCCCGTTGGCGTCGGCGGTCAGTGTGGCGCCGGCCCCCGTCTGCGTATTGGCCGGCAGCGCGGCGGTCGTGCAGAGGCGTACGGGCGCCTTCCAGGACAGCCCGTTGGCGACGGCATCGACGTAGGCTTTGTTGGCCGCGTCCGTGTCCAGGAGCGGGCTCGCCACCTGAATGGTGTCCAGGGCGCTCAGGTCGGGGGTCCGAACCTCCAGGCCCACGAGGGTGCCGCGAATCTGCGCGTTACTGGCGGTGCCGGTCATGCCGAACCGGAGATCCGGCCCGACGCTCTGGAGACATAAATTGTGAGACATGGCTGACTTCTTTCTTTGGGTTTATGGCAGCAGACGAGGGATGGACGAAACGCGGTATGCGATGCCCGATTGAATCCCCGCCCCGCTGCCGACCAGACGGAGGATCACGTTTCCCGCCACAAGGACGGATTGAGGGACAATATCTGTGATGGGGTTGTCGGAATCGG
>DATKXO010000189.1:0-19305 GCA_035528995.1 Phycisphaerae bacterium
ACGTTCACCTTGCGGTCGTAGTGCTTCGATTCGATCAAGCACGACAGCCCATCCACATATGCAACGCCGTCGATTTGCTCTGCCTCCGCACCTTCGAGGGTCACCGAGTACGGCCACCGAACTGAAGCACCATCCAGTTCGAGGGCCCGCAAGACCAGGTATTCAAACGCTTTCCCCGGCGGCCAATCGACGGTGCCACCCGCCTCGATGTCGCTCCACAAATCGAGGAGCCCCGTATGATCGAACGCTGTGATCCTGGCAACGAACTTTTCCTCGGGCACGAGACTTGCCTTTCACGTCGCGGGGACCCTGGTAGTTCACACCATCCTACACCATCACGCCACGCCTGTCACGCCGCTCTAAGAACTCCGTTCACCGGCATGAAGCCGATCCCGGAGGCTGGCACCACGGGCCGTCTCGGGGCGCGCTCCTCCCTCTCCTCGCGGTTCTGGGATAGGCTCGTAGTCTCGCCCACTGTCTGATCAGCCGGACTCACCGCGTCAACACGCCCGTCGCCCACGTCGAAGGGTCGACGTACCAGTACAGGTCGTCCCCCACCGTCAGATACTGTTGACCGTGGTCGTGGTCTTCCAGGATGTAATAGAACCCGATCCGGGGATGCTCGACCGGATCGAAGCCGTTGAGGCAATCGCTAGGGATGTGCGCGTCCAGCGTGTAGCCCGTCGAATCGACCTGGGCCCCCACCCGAACGCGGCCCGGAGGCGCCGACGGTGCGTCCTCCCGGGCCCGTTGTATCTTGTGCGACCCCCCCGCCGGACGATCGCCCTTCGGCCCGCCGCCGGCCGGCAGCAGGTAGAACTGATGACAGAAACGCGTCGCCCGCTTGTTGGCCCGGGCGTCGCGCGTATCGATGCAGACCCGCAGGTGATCGCTTTTCCAGAACGCTTTCGGATTGCAGATCAGCGAACGGCGTTTGCCCGTCACCCTCGTGGCCACGTAGATCCCGTCCTCGTTCCACGCGGCGTACACCGGCGCGAACGCCGCCCGCCCGTCCAGCCGGCACAAGTCCGGCAAGAGGAACCCATCGTCCCACTCGTCGAGCGCGCCCGTAACGGACGGTGGGACCTTCCGATACCTCAGCGGAAGCTCGAAGTCGAACAGGAGCCGATTCGGAACCAGACCGGTCATGCCTCCGCTCCCACCAACGCCCGGAATCCTTCGCGGCAGCGCCGAATCGCTCCGGCCAGTTGGCCCGCGTCCACCTGCTCCACCGACCGGGCCCAGAACAGGATCAGGTCGAATTGCCGGCGCTGCTCGTAGGTCGGCGACTGCCCGATCCGGTCATACATGGCCGGCGTGAACGTCCGCTGCGGAACGCGTATCTCCACCTTCAGCCCCTCCGAGTAGCGCGTCGAGATGCAGATCAGCCGACCGTTCAGCCACGGAACGTGAATCATCACGGCCACTTTGCCGCCCCATCTGACCTGGGCCTCCGGAAGTGATTTGTTGATCAGCCCGATCAGCTCCAGAAGCGTCGCCGGTTTCCACCGTTTGCGCTTCCCGGCCGCGATCCCACGCTGCGACAGGTGCCACGCCCGACCATCGGCCTTCCACGGCTGGGCCGCGGCGGGGTCAGCCTGGTTGCGAGCGACCATCCCGAAGTAGGCGTCTGCCGCCTGCTTCAGAAACCGCCCGAACGCCTGACGCCGTACGTCCTTCATGTCGTACAGATACAGCCGTACGTCCTCGTACTCGCGCCCGGCCGATCGCACCGCGACTCGGGCCCACTGCCCGTACGCCGGAACGTCCGTCCGTTCGTCGAACGTCTTGATGTCCAGGTTCCGTTGCAGCTCCGCCTCGTCGAACGTCCCCGAGGGCGTGCGAATCGAAACGTCCAGCGCCCACGTCCCCCGCGTCCGGGCATGACAGAACCACGGCGTCGTGCTGCCGGCCGCCTTGACCTCCACGCGGGATTGATGCTTCCAGTCCGCCGGCCGAAACTCGCCCGACTTCTCGATCGCCTCGATCAACCACTCCAGAACGCCCGGGGCCCATCTGGCCTGCTTGCCCCGATGATCCAAGTGCTCGACCAGATGCCAGCGCCGCCCGTCGCGCTGCCAGGGCATCTGCGTGGTGTCACCCAGATCGATCGGCCCCTGCAACTCGGCCTCCAGCGCCGCCTGCCGCATCGGGTCGTAAACCTCTCGCTCGACCACCGGGCCTGCCGCCAGGATCGGCTGCAGCGCGGCTCCGGTATGCGAACCCTTCGCGGCCGCGACCGCTTCCGGCGCCCCCTCGACAACGACGCGCCCCCCCTGCTCGCCGGCCTCCGGACCCAGGTCCACCACCCAGTCGGCCGTCTTGATCACGTCCAGGTTGTGCTCGATGCACACCACCGTGTTGCCCAGGTCCACCAGCCGGTGCAGCACGTTGAGCAGCTTCTTCAGATCGTCGAAGTGCAGCCCGGTGGTCGGCTCGTCCAGCACGTACAGAGTCTTGCCCGTTGACGGCCGACCCAGTTCCGACGCCAGCTTCACCCGCTGCGCCTCGCCACCCGATAGCGTCGGCGCGGACTGCCCCAGCGGCAGATAACCCAGCCCCACGTCGTCCAAAGTCTGTAACATGCGCGCCACCCGCGGCACGTTGGCGAAGTGCTCCAGCGTCTCGGCCACCGTCAGATCGAGCACCTCGGCGATGGACTTGCCCTTGTACCGGATGTCCAGCGTCTCGCGCAGGTAGCGCGTCCCGCCGCAGCTCTCGCACTCCACCCACACGTCCGGCAGAAAGTGCATCTCGATGCAACGCTGCCCCATCCCGAAGCACGCCTCGCACCGCCCGCCCGGCCGGTTGAAGCTGAACCGGTTGGCCGAGTACCCGCGCACCTTCGAGTCCGGCACTTGGGCGAACAGTTCGCGGATCGCGTCGAACACGCCCGTATACGTGGCCGCGTTGCTCGACGGGCTGTTCCCGATCGGCGACTGGTCCACGTTGATCACTTTGTCCACGTGCTCGATCCCCTCGAGCCGCTCGTGAGCCCCGGCCACCAGCCGGGCCCGGTGAATCCGCGCCGCCAGCGCGTTGTACAGAATCTCGTTGACCAGCGTGCTCTTGCCGCTGCCCGACACCCCCGTCACCGTGATGAACCGCCCCAGCGGAAACGCGACGTCGATCTCGCAAAGGTTGTGCTGACACGCTCCATGCACGGTCAGCCAGCGGCCCGGCACGCGCGGCGGTAATACCTCCCGCCGATTCGACGGAATGGGGATGGCCTCCTTGCCGGCCAGATACCTGCCGGTAAGGGACGCTCGTTTACGCCGAAGCTGCTTCGGCGACGCCTCGGCCACGATCCGCCCGCCCTCTCGACCGGCGCCGGGACCGAAGTCCAGCACCCGGTCCGCCGAGTCGATCACGTCCCGATCGTGCTCGACGATCAGCAGCGTGTTGCCCAGGTTCCGCAGCTTGCTCAGCGCCGCGATCAGCCGCCCGTTATCCCGCGGGTGCAGCCCGATGGTCGGCTCGTCCAGCACGTACAGAACACCCGTCAGACCACTGCCGATCTGCGATGCCAGCCGGATTCGTTGGGCCTCCCCGCCCGACAGCGTCGGCGTACCGCGGTGCAGCGTCACGTACTCCAGCCCGACGTCCACCAGGAACTGTAGCCGAGACGTGATCTCCCTCAGCAACTCGCCCGCGATCCGCTTCTGCCTCTTGTCCAGCCGCAGCCCTGTAAAAAACGCCAGGGCCTGATCCAGCGGCAGACCGCAGATATCGTGCACGGTCCGGCCGAAAAGCCGCACCGCACGGGCCTCGGCCCGCAGCCGACTCCCGCCGCACGCTTCGCACGGCACCTCCGTCACCAGTTCCTCCAGCCGCTTGCGGTATTGCCAACTGCTGCGCGTGGCCCGATCGATCGAGGGGAAGAAACCGCGCCAGCGGAACCGCACCCCGCGCCAGGCATCGTCGGCCTTCGCAAGCTCGATCCACTGCTCGCCGCGACCGTGAAGGATCGCCAACCGCTGCGCCTCGCTCAGCCGGCTCCACGGCGTGTGCGGGTCGAACCCGATGTTCCCGGCCAACGCCTCGGTCACGGCCGGCAGCCGACCGTCGCTCGCGTCGATCACCTGGTCGGACCAGCCGGCCAGCGCCCCGCCCAACAGCGACTGCGTCGGGTGGACCGCGATCGCCGACGGCGCCGCCCCTCGCTGCACGCCCAGACCCTCGCACGACGGGCACCAGCCCATCCGGGTGTTGAACGAGAAATGGTGCGGCGTCAGCTCCTCGTAGCTCGTCCCGCACCGATCGCACGAGAAGAGCTGCGAGAACCGGAACTCCCGGGATTGTCGGCCCCCAACTGCTTCACCGTCCTCGACAGTCTGGACCTTGACCACCCCCCTGCCGGCCGTCAGGGCCTGTTCCACGCTGTCGGTCAATCGCGACACCTGCCGCCGCCGCACGACCACCCGGTCCACGACCAGCTCCACGTCATGACGCTCACGCGCCGTGATCTCGACCGGATCGTCCAACTGACACACGACCCCGTCCACGCGCACACGCGCGTAACCGTTGGCCTTCTCCCGGGCGAACAGCTCTTCGTACGTCTCGCCCGTGCTCCGCTCGACCGGCGCCAGCAGCAGCACACGCCTGCCCTCACCCAGCCCCAGGATCTTTTCCACGATCTCGTCGGACGTCTGCGTGCCGATCGGCCGATCGCACTTCGGGCAGTACGGCGTTCCCAGGCGAGCCGCCAGCACTCGCACGTAGTCGTAGATCTCCGTGACCGTGCCCACCGTCGAGCGCGGCGACTTGCTGGGCGACTTCTGTTCGATGGCCACCGCCGGCGACAACCCGTAGATGTGGTCCACACGAGGCTTCTGCACCTGCCCCAGAAACTGGCGGGCGTAAGCGCTCAGCGATTCGACGTACCGCCGCTGACCCTCGGCATACACCGTGTCCAGAGCGAAGCTGCTCTTGCCGCTGCCCGACGGCCCGCAACAGACGTTGGTTTTGCCCCGCGGGACCTTCACCGTGATGTCCCGCAGGTTGTGCTGCTTGGCACCCACTACCGTGATGCACTTCGTGCCGTTGGTGCCGTCCCAGCGCCGCTTCTCCCGAGCCGCGGGCTTCAGCCCGCGCGGCCTGCCTTGGGGCGACGAACCGCGCGACCCCTGAACGTCCGCGCGGACTGAAGTCCGCGGCTTGAGCACGGCACCAAGCGCCTGCCCCGTATAACTGCGGCGACGCCTGGCCACCTCTTCCGGCGTTCCCTCGGCCACGATCCGCCCGCCGCCGGCCCCGCCGTCCGGGCCCAGGTCGATGATCCAGGCGGCCGTCTTGATCACGTCGAGGTTGTGCTCGATCACAATGACGCTGTTGCCCGCATCCACGAACCCGTGCAGCACGATCAGCAGCTTCTTGATGTCGTCGAAGTGCAGCCCGGTCGTCGGCTCGTCCAGCAGATACAGCGTCCGCCCGGTCGAAATCTTGACCAGCTCGCGGGCCAGCTTGATCCGCTGGGCCTCACCGCCGGAAAGCGTGGTGGACGACTGCCCCAGCTTGACGTAGTCCAGCCCCACGTCGCGCAGCGTCTTGAGCATCCGGGCGACCTTGGGGATGTTCGCGAAGTGATCCAGCGCCTCCTGCACGTCCATGTCCAGGACGTCCGCGACGGACTTGCCCTTGAACAGGACCTGCAACGTCTCCCGGCTGAACCGCCGCCCCTCGCAGACCGGGCACGGCACCCAGATGTCGGCCAGAAAGTCCATCTCCATCTTCGTGGCGCCGTTGCCCTCGCAGGCCTCGCAGCGCCCGCCGCCCTTCCCCCCCACCGGCACGTTGAAGCTGAACCGCCCCGGCTTGTAGCCCCGCACCTTCGAGTCCGGAAGCTGCGTGAACAGCCGCCGCACCTCGTCGAACGCCTTGATGTACGTGGCCGGGTTCGACCGCGGCGTCCGCCCGATCGGCGACTGGTCGATGTCGATGACCTTGTCCAGGTGCTCCTGCCCGTCAATCCGTTCGTGCTTCCCGGGATCGACCTTCTCGGCCCCGTTCAGATCGCGAGCCAGCGTCTCCCGGATGATGTCGTTGACCAGCGACGACTTCCCCGAACCCGACACCCCGGTGACACACACGAACCGCCCCAGCGGAACGTGCACGTCGATCCCGCGCAGGTTGTTCTGCGCCGCCCCGACGACGGTGAGCCAGGCCACGTCGCCGTCATTCGTCCGCGACGGCAGCACCGGCTGTGTGCGTCCGCGATGAACCCGCTTGCGCCCCATTCCCCGCTACCCTCGGCCGACAATGTGGCACCGGTTTTTAACCGGTGGACACGATGCTGTGTGGCACCGGTTTGCAGCCGGTGCAGACGTCAGATCCCCGCCTCGTCCCGAAGCCGTTCCAGGTCCTCGACGATTCCCAGTTTCGCGGCCTGCTGGAAGAGGTACTTCCAGTCCATTCGTGCGCCCTTGCACCGAGCCACACCGAGCGCGTTCTCCCACTGCTTGGCCGATCGCGTCTCTTTTCGCCACGCCAGCTTCATCAGGATGGTGTCCTCAGCGGACACCACCGCAAACTCCCGGTCCGCGCCCCCAAGCGAGTCCATAACGCGCCGCTCGAACACTCGGTCATGGAAATCCGACGGCGCCAACACGGACAGGTCCACCTTCAGCCCCGTCTCGGTGTCGATCAGGTTGGCCATCCCGCACGTCCGGGCCGCCTGAACCAGCGCGTCCTCGCTGCGGTAAAATCGCTGCGGCAACTGCTCGGCGATCTGCCGGGCCTGTTCCGGCGTCATACGCACAACCAGGTCCACGTCCTGGCTGCTGTACGGCTCGCCGTGGATACTGCTGGCCACCGAGCCGGTAATCGCGTACTCCACGCCGGCCGCCTCCAGCACCGTCACCGCGGCCTCCAGCACGTCCACGACCGGATCACTGCTCATGGTCGTCCTTCCTTTCGCAGCCTGCCGCGCCCGAAGGAGAGTCGCCGTCATCCGCCGCATCAACCGCGCGTTCTGCACCGGCCCCCGCGCCTGCGCCAGATGCCATTGCATCACCCGGTCCCGCTCCTGCAATGTCACATCGTGTGGGCTTGCGCGAGTCACCGAGTTCCTCCTTGCCCGATCAGGCCGGCTCCACTACCAACCACGTCCCACCCCCCACTTCTCACTTCTCACTTTTCACTTCTTCCACTTCCGCACCGCTCGCCGCTCCGCCGGCACCGGTATCTCCTCTCGCCCGGCCAGGTACGCACCGGTGACCGAACCTTTGCACTTGGCCACCTTGTTGATGTCGCCCTGGACGACTACCTCCCCTCCGCGAACGCCCGGCCCCGGGCCGAAGTCCACGATCACGTCGGCCGACCGCATCGTCTCCTCGTCGTGCTCGACCACGATCACCGTGTTGCCCATGTCGCGCAGCCGCTCCAGCGAATCGAGCAGCCGCCGGTTGTCCCGGGCGTGCAGGCCCACACTGGGCTCGTCCAGGATGTACAGCACCCCCACCAGCCCCGACCCGATCTGCGACGCCAGCCGGATCCGCTGAGACTCGCCACCTGCCAGCGTCGGTGCCGTCCGGTCCAGCGTCAGGTAGTGCAACCCCACGTCCACCAGGAACCCCAGGCGACCGCGAATCTCCTTGAGCACCTCGGCCGCGATGTACTGCTCCGTCTTGTTCAGCTCGAGTTTCTCGAAGTACTCGGCCGCGTCCGAGATGGACATTCCCTCCACCTGCTGGATCGACTTGCCGCCCAGTCGCACCGCCTGGGCCTGCGGGTTGAGCCTGGCACCGCTGCACGTCGGGCACACCGTCCGCCGCATGTACTTCTCGTAGTAGGCCCGCACGAACCCCGACTTGGCCTTGCGATGCTTGTCCCGCAGTTCCGCGATGACGCCCGCAAACGTCCCCCCGTGCCGCCAGACCCCGCCGGCCCACCGCCACTCGAATGTCAGATGCGTGTCACCGGTCCCGTACAGCAGCGCCTGCCGCGCCTTCTTGGGCAGCTTGTTCCACGGCGTTTTCAGATCGACGCCCAGATGGGCCGCCACCCCGCGGTAGAGGTGCCGTCGCCACCGCCCGATCCGCGTCCGCATCGGCTCGATGGCCAGATTCCAGAACGACTTCCGCCCGTCGGGGACCAGCAGGTCCTCGTCGAAGTCGAACCGCGTCCCCAGCCCGTCGCAGTCCAGGCACATCCCCGTCGGCGAATTGAAGCTGAACATCTGCAGACTGGGCGGCTCGAAACTGAGCCCGCAACGCGTGCACGCGTAGCGCGACGACAGCAGCAGGTCGCCCCCACCCCCTGCCGCACCCTTCCCCGAACCATCCCCGCCGACACGCTGGACAATCAGCGTGCCGTCGCCGAGTTCCAGGGCGGCGTCCACCGCCTCGGCCAGCCGCGAACGAACGGCCTCCCCGATCTCCAGCCGGTCCACCACCACCTCGATGTCATGCCGTCGATTCCGCTCCAGTTGAGGTGCGTCCGCCAGTTGCACGGTCTGCCCGTTCACTCGGGCTCGGGCGTAGCCCTGCTTGAGCAGGTCTTCGAAAAGGTCGCGGTACTCCCCCTTCTGCCCGCGCACCACCGGAGCCAGGATCATCGCCCGCCCCCCCGCCGGCAGTGCAAGAATGCGCCCCACGATCTGCTCGCGCGTCTGGGCGCTGATCGGCAGACCGCACTCCGGGCAATGCTGCCGCCCCACCCGGGCAAACAGCACGCGAAGGTAGTCGTGAATCTGGGTGATCGTGCCGACCGTGCTACGAGGGTTCCACCCGCCCACCTTCTGCTGGATCGAGATCGACGGGCTCAGCCCCGAGATCGCCTCGACGTTCGGCTTGGCCAGTTGCCCCAAAAACTGCCGGGCGTACGAACTGAGCGATTCGACGTACCGCCGCTGCCCCTCGGCGTACAGCGTGTCGAAGGCGAAGCTGCTCTTGCCGCTCCCGGAAACCCCGGTGAACACGATCAGCCGGTTGCGCGGAAGCCGGACCGACACGCCACGCAGGTTGTGCTCCCGCGCGCCCTTGACCACAATTTCCCGGGGTTCCATGGGCTTGGAGGGCCTCTCTTCGGTCGGACCGCGACCGCATTATACGGCCGTGTCGCCCGGCTCCGCAACCGGCCCAACACGGCGCAAAACGAGCCCGCCCGCGATCCGCTGACTGCGGGCCGCGGGCGGGCGGTCAAAGCTCCGGATCACCTCCGGCCGGCCCGACTACGGGCACGCCGGCGCTACGTTCCCCAGACGCTGCTTGATCGACGACGCGTCCGCCGTGGACACGTTCCCGTCCATGTTCACGTCGTACCAGAAGTCCGACGCGCCCACCACAATACCCATCCGCTGCTTGATCGACGACGCGTCCGCCGTCGAGACGCTCCCGTCGCCGTTCACGTCGCCGGCCAGCAGCCGGACCCCGACGCTGTCCACAATACCGCCGTCAAACTCGATCGTGCAGCAGTCCTGATCCGGCAGCGGATCCAGCGTTACCATCACGGTCGTCGTACCGTCGGCGACTACCGTGACCGTCCCGCCGTAGACGTTGTTCACGCACGTGGCCGTCGCCGTCGTGCTCCCCGCCTCCACCGGATCGGCCGTCTGCAGCACCAGCTCGCTGACTCCGCCCTGCCGCGGCTCGACCGTGGCCGAACCGCCCTTGGCCATGCCCAGGCAGTACTCGGTTCCGCCCTGGTCCATACAACAGGCCACGCTGCTGATCGTGGTGGACTCCAGAACACACATGTCGGCGCCCTCGTCGCACACCTCGGGCAGCACGCACGGGTCGCCGGTGCTCGCGCACGCGTCGGCGTCCTCGTCACAGAACTCCGTCCCGTTGCAGAAGAGGCCGTCGTCCGGGCAATCGACCGGCGGGCCGGCCTGACACGTGCCGTAGGCGTCGCAGGTCTCGGCCCCGTCGCAGTAGGTGCCGTTGTCGCACTCACCGTCCGCGGTGCAGTCACACGGCGGGCACGGACCGCCGCAGTCGATCCGGTCCTCGCCCGTATCCAGGACGCCGTTGCTGCAGTCATCGCCGCCACCGAGGGCGAGAATCTGAATGTCATCGATGTTCCAACCGCAGTACTGCCAGCCCACGTCGGTGGTGCCCATGGTCCAGCGCACGTAGACGGTCGGCTCGTTATCCGCGACCGCCGAGATGTCGTACTGCACCTGCGTCCACGACGAGTCGGTGATCTCCGCACTGTTCTCCCACACCGTCGTCCAGCTCGTCCCGTTGTTGCTGACCCGCACGTAGGCGTGGTCGTACGCCGGCTGCTCGACACCCAGCCACCGCCAGAACCCCACGGCGACCCGTGACAGCCCGGTGCAGTCGATCGCCGTCGTGGTCAGGTGCCGCTCGATTAGACCGTTTTCGTAGTCACCGCTGAGGTTGTAGCCGTACACGTTCGTGCCCGTGTGCCCGCTGGTCGGATCGGGGCCGCCGTACTGCCCGCCGCCGCCGGTCGGCTGACCGAACGCCCACAGCCCCGTGGTCGTCCAGCCGGGATCGCTGTCCAGCGTCCAGGTGTAGACCGGCACCGGCACGCCCACGGCCAGCGACACGCCTCGTGTGGTGTCACCCACGTGGTCGGTGGTGTTGATGAAGTTGAGCGTGTCGGTGTACGCGCCGTCGCCCAGCGAGTCCGCGCTCGAGTTGATCGACACGGTCACGTCGGCCGTCTGGCTGACATTCAACGAGCCCGAACCGTTCGTGATGGTCAGCCAGGCCTCGGTCTTGGTCACGCTGTAGTCGATCGGGTCCGGGCCCAGGTTCTCGATCGTGTAGATCGTGCTCCCCGGGACGAACGGCCCGCCGTTGGGTCCTTCCGAGAGGAAGCTGTCCCAAGGCGTCACGCTTATGCCCGAAGTCAACACCGGGGCCATGGTCAGGTTCGGGTTGCCCAGAAACGCCCCCCACTCGAACGCCTCGTACCTCTGGTAGTCCCACAGCCCGTACGTGTACATCTCTTGCAGGGCATACTGATGGGCCGCCCCCTGCGTGTAGTACCCCGACGTCACGCCCGTCGTGAAGAAGTAGTCCATCGACTGGCTCGATCCGCTGTATGGGCCGCTCCAACCCGGACAGCCCAGGGCCACCTTGGTGGCGCCTACGAACCCCACGGCCCCGTGTCCCAGTATGGCCCGGGCGATGTTGTTGTAGTCTGTATCCTGGTTGCTGCAGGAATCCGCGAAGACGATCGACGGGTAGTTGTCGTTGAGCTGCGACGCGTCGCCCGCGGTGATGAACGCCGGCTGCCCGCCGTGATACACGTGCGCCGACGTCGGCGAGCCGTGACCCGCCCAGTTCACGAAACCGAATGTGCCGGACGACCACACCGATACCACGTTGGCGTTCGTCAGGTTGTAGTCCATCGGGTACGTCGAGTAGCCGTCCTCGTACATCCGCGTGAGCGTCCAGTCGGACATCCACGTCTGGTCCACCTTCGTCTCCATGAGCACCGCGTTGTCCGTCCGCGGATTCGGATCGTCGTCCCAGAAGAACGCCGCCAGAAGCAGCATGTTCTTCTTGTAGATCGGGTCGTTGTTCTGCTCGTACGCGACCGACTTGTTGCAAATGCTCGTTACCGTGCCCGTATCGCTGTAGGGGATGCGCCCGACGATCACCTCTGCGTAGAAGTCGATCGGGTCCGTGTTTTCACCGTACTGGTGGTCCACGTCGTCGTCCCACGACTGGTCATCGGGCAGCGACAGCTCCGCATAGTAGTAGTCCGTCTCCGGCGCCCCGTAGCCCAGATCCTGCGCCGTACGACGCATGGGCACGTCATCGTAGTGCCCCACGATCAGCACGTCTTCGATCCCCCATTCGCCCGAGGGGTACTTGTCGCGCAGGAAGTTCCGCATCCGCTCGGCCTGGTCGTAACCCGTGTAGTTCGAGTCGATCCAGGTCGTGGTCACCACCTGGACCGTTCGGCCTTTGGCCGTTTCCCAGTTCACCAGCGGCGTCACCGCGGACGTCAGCGAGTCCAGCGTGATGATCACGTAGTCGTACAGCCCGCGCACCTCGGCTCGCTCCTGCGGGTACCAATCCAGCGCCTGCTGATGATTCACGATCAGCTCCTGGGCCAGGCGCTCCGCCCGCGCCGAATGATCGTCAACCGCACCGGATCGCACCTCCGCCGGCGCATAATGAACGTGCACCGTCACCTCCGGGTGGTACACCAGCCGGCCGGACATTGGGCGGTACGAGAACGGCGTCACCCGCACGTCCACCAGGTTGTACCTCCTGAACCCGGCCAGGCGAACCAGCTCCGCAGTCGCCGCCGGGTAGGCATCGTCGTTGGTGTAAACCGACCGGTGATTCGCTTCATACTCCGCCTGCCGCCCGGCCAGAACCTGCGGGTCCTCCTGCCCGATCACCCGGCTCAGCGGCGTCGGCGCCACTTCATACGCGCCCGGCAGGATCTCGCTGGCCACTGCATCAAACGTGACCTCGACAACCTCGGCCCCAGGTGGGATCGCCACAGCGAAGATCTTCGACGGCAGGCGCGGCTTCCCCGCCACACGCAGAGACCCGAACCCGTCAACCGTCGGCACCGCCCCGCCCACCGTCTGTTCAATCCGATACGCTCCGGCCGAGATGGTCACGCTGACGCATCCGTCAGCGGGAGCCTGCGCCACCGCCGGACCGTCCTCCACCCCCGCCGCTGCCGGGCCACCGCCTGCAGCGACGACGAGCCCGCTAATCAGAAACCCGACCACCAACCCCACCGCTCCCGACGCGCGCTTCCCGAAACTCATGTCCTCATCTCCTTCGCTGCGCAACCTGCCCGCTTCGCCGTCCTTGGCGGCCCTGTCGTTCAGACGACTCCGGGCGCGGGCCGTCACCCGGCCAACACCGGGTCGCGTGCCGCACCCGAGCTCGTGACCTCGGCCGGTCCTTCCCGGAACCCCTTCCCTCAACGCGACGGCGCCAAGAGCCCGAACCGATCCCGAAGGACCTTCCCGTGCTTTTATGCTGACCTCCGAGCAGCGAACCCCCGGCTCAACGTGCCGACTCTGGCGAAGATGCGCTGACAGCAGTTGGCCGAGGATGCTCGTCCTCTGTCCGCTTCCCGAGGTGCCCGTGGGCGTTTCCCAGTATATCAGGGCCGTTCCCACTAAAAATGACAAATCGTCTCTGGATTCCAGATACTGAAACGCAATGCCAGACAGGCTTCACATACTCAATTGTTAATGCTCTTCAACGGATGCCAAGCCACTGCGACCGCAACCGGTGCCGCAAGCGCAAAACAAGCCCGCCCGCGATCCGCTGACAGCGGGCCGCGGGCGGGCGGTCAAAGCTCCGGATCACATCCGACCGGCTCGACTACGGGCACGCCGGCGCTACGTTCCCCAGACGCTGCTTGATCGACGAGGCGTCCGCCGTGGACACGTTCCCGTCCATGTTCACGTCGTACCAGAAGTCCGACGCGCCCACCACAATACCCATCCGCTGCTTGATCGACGACGCGTCAGCCGTCGAGACGCTCCCGTCCCCGTTCACGTCGCCGGCCAGCAGCCGGACCCCGACGCTATCCACAATACCGCCGTCGAACGCGATCGTGCAGCAGTCCTGATCCGGCAGCGGATCCATCGCTATCATCACGGTCATCGTGCCATCGGCCGTCACCGTCACCGTCCCGCTGTAGACGTTGTTCACGCACGTGGCCGTCGCCGTCGTGCTCCCCGCCTCCACCGGATCGGCCGTCTGCAGCACCAACTCGCTGACCCCGCCCTGCCGCGGTTCGACCGTGGCCGGACCGCCCTTGGCCATGTCCAGACAGTACTCGGTTCCGCCCTGGTCCATGCAACAGGCCACGCTGCTGATCGTGGTGGACTCCGAAACACACATGTCGGCGCCCTCGTCACACACCTCGGGCAGCACGCACGGGTCGCCGGTGCTGTCGCAGACGTCGCCGCCCTCGTCACAGAACTCGGTCCCGTTGCAGTACAGACCGTCGTCGACGCAGGGGTCGCCGGTGCTGTCGCAGACGTCGCCGCCCTCGTTGCAGAACTCAGTGCCGTTGCAGTACAGACCGTCGTCGGTGCAGGGGTCGCCGGTGCTGTCACAGACGTCGCCGCCCTCGTCGCAAAACTCGGTCCCGTTGCAGTACAGCCCGTCGTCCGTGCACGGATCGCCGCTGCTGACGCACTGGTCGCCGACCTCATCGCATGACTCGGTCCCGTTGCAGTACAACCCGTCGTCCGTGCACGGGTCGCCGCTGCTGACGCACTGGTCACCGACCTCATCGCACGACTCGGTGCCGTTACAGTACAGACCGTCGTCGGTACAGGGGTCGCCCGTGCTCGCACAGGCGTCGGCGCCCTCGTCGCAGAACTCCGTCCCGTTACAGTACAAACCGTCGTCCGGGCAATCGACCGGCGGGCCGGCCTGACACGTGCCGTAGGCGTCGCAGGTCTCGGCCCCGTCGCAGTAGGTGCCGTTGTCGCACTCACCGTCCGCGGTGCAGTCACACGGCGGGCACGGACCACCGCAGTCGATCCGGTCCTCGCCCGTATCCAGGACGCCGTTGCTGCAGTCATCGCCTCCGCCGAGGGCGAGAATCTGAATGTCGTCGATGTTCCAGCCGCAGTACTGCCAGCCGACGTCGGTTTCGCCCATGGTCCAGCGCACGTAGACGGTCGACTCATTGTCCGCGACCGCCGAGATGTCGTACTGCACCTGCGTCCATGACGAATCGGTGATCTCCTCCATGTTCTGCCACACCGTCGTCCAGCTCGTCCCGTTGTTGCTGACCCGCACGTAGGCGTGGTCGTACGCCGGCTGCTCGACGCCCAGCCACCGCCAGAACCGCACCGAGACCTGGGACAGCCCGGTGCAGTCGATCGCCGTCGTGGTCAGGTGCCGCTCGGGCAGATAGTTCTCGTAGTCACCGCTGAGGTTGTAGCCGTACACGTTCGTGCCCGTGTGCCCGCTGGTCGGATCGGGGTTGCCGTACTGCCCGCCGCCGCCGGTCGGCTGACCGAACGCCCAGAGCCCCGCGGTCGTCCAGCCGGGGTTGCTGTCCAGCGTCCAGGTGTAGACCGGCACCGGCACGCCCACGCCCAGCGACACGCCTCGCGTGGTGTCGCCCACGTGGTCGGTGGTGTTGATGAAGTTGACCGTATCGGTGTACGTACCGTCGCCCAACGAGTCCGCGCTCGAGTTGATCGACACGGTCACGTCGGCCGTCTGGCTGACGTTCAACGAGCCCGAACCGTTCGTGATGGTCAGCCAGGCCTCGGTCTTGGTCACGCTGTAGTTGATCGGGTCGGGGCCCATGTTCTCGATCGTGTAAATCGTGCTCCCCGGGACGAACGGCCCGCCGTTGGGTCCTTCCGAGATGAAGCTGTCTCCAGGCGTCACGCTCATGCCCGTGGTCAACGCCGGGCAGTCGATGCTGTGGTCGGCAAAGCCGGCACAGATCTCCGTCCGGTGCGGCGTGCCGTTGCCGATGTTGCTGTCGTCGTCGTCCAGCGTCAGGAAGTCGATGGCGATCTGTGGAGTGATCAGGCTGCCGCTGTGCATCGGGATCGAGTTGACCGTCAGGTAGGACAGGATGTCCAGGTAGTCCACCGGTTCCGTGACGATCAGCTCGTTGCGAATGCTCCAGATGCACCCCGACAGCAGGTTCCCGCATACGTGGGCCTCACCCGTACAGGGGTACTGGTAGGTGTTGTCCGCCGTGCGCAGACCCGTGTCGCAATCGCCATAGAAGCCGTAGCCCAGGATCGGATCGTCCGCGATGAGCACGGCCATGCAGTCGCTCATGCCCTCGCCGTACTGGTCTTGACCGCTGCCGCCGCAGTTGACCGTATGGTGCCCGTACTCGTGGTGGATCACGCTGCTCCACGCCGTGTTCGGGTAGCCGCTGTCTGCCAGGCAGAAGTTGATCGCGCTGTAGTCGTACCAGGCGTTGCCGGGGCAGTAGACGTCGACGCGGTTCACGTTGACGGGAAAGTTCGTCTGCCCGGAGATGACCGGATACGAGGGATTGTTCGTCACCACGAAGTCCCGCACCACGTTCGCCTGAACGTAGCCGTTCACCTGGGCCCGGACGTACTCGTCCGTGTTCAGGACGTTGTGCGTGAAGTTGGCCGGGCCCGGCGGTATCACCGACTGCGCCAGATCCTCTTCCGGGCCGGCGTAGTCGGTTATGTAGAAGTACTCCCCGCTCATGGGCGACTCCACCGTCACGGACGAGAAACCGCCGTTGGGGATGGTGAACTCACCCGAGGCATTGGCGAAGGTCGAGCTGCCGCCCTGGATGCTGGCATCGGCCCAGGCCATCGGCGTATTCACCTCCGACGAGCAGAACGCCGCCTTCGGACCTTCTGTCGCCATCCCGCTGACCTTGCCGGTTACGTCGGTGAAGATGATCAAGCTTTCCTGGTAGAGAATCTCCCCGCTCTGGGCATCGGCCACAAACAGCCACTTCTCCGGACGCTCCGCGTCGGCCGAGCCGTAGTTGTCCGCGACATAGCTCACCGCCACCCGCGGCTCCACGACCATGTCGTCCACACCGGCCCAGATCACGGTCTCCGGCTGCGAGAAGTTGACAAAGCCGGGCCTCGCGCCCGCGATCGGTGCTCCCAGCATGTCGCTCCGGTCCACTACCGCTGCGACGGCAGCCTCGGCCGCCTCCGCGTCGACCGCCCCCAACCCCGCCCTCGGGTTCACCACCACGAAGTCGCCCAGGTTTCGCAGGGCGGACGCCGCCAGAACCACCGGGTACTCCCCCGCGTTGCGGACCAACACGCGCAGGTCGGCCCGGAACACCGGGATGCCCTCCTTGTATTGCCCGTAGCGCAAGAGCGTGAATTTGTACGTGCCCGTCGCACGGTCGTACATCAAGGGCTGGGCCAAAGCCGCCCCATCGCTGAAGCCCACCGGCTCGAGGTCATCCGTTTGCACCCCGAAAACGCCCGCACGCTCCAGACGGAACAGCTCCGCCGACTGCTCCGGCGTTGCCCCGTAGACCAGCGCCCTGCCGTACACGCGCGTCACGCGGTCGCCCCGCTGATGGATCATGACCCCGGGTACGTCCACCTCGAGCCTGTCAAGTGCCGCCTGTGCCGTCTGCGCCGTCTCGGGCGCCGCGGCCCTGGCCGGAACAAACAGCCCCACCGTCAGAACCATCACGACGAGCGCAACGATCACTCCCACCCTACTCATGCCCTTCTCCTTTATTCGCAAAAAAGCTCCCTGCCAGTCCCCGTCCTGGCGAAAGGATTCTCCCGCCATGGCCTGAGGTGGCCTCTGTCCCATCATCCGGGGGATTCACGCGGCGCGATTCCCCTCCCTACGCGGGCGAGCAAATCCGCAGTCTCCAACCCACCCAGTATAGCACAACAACTTGCAGATAGGGGTTGGCAAAGCGCCGGGCCGCAGGTGGGTCGGCGCCTCCCTGGTAGCACGGATTAACCATGCAGGCGAGCAATACTGTACATGCTGAACTGATAACGGCCGGCCCACCCTCGGTATCGCGACGGAGCCGGTTCAGCCCTCACAACCCGGACTACTCGGCCGGGGACGGTTTCCCCCCGCCTGCCCGGACCGTCGCGTCCGCACGCGGACGTCCGGCAAACCCCACGCTGAACACCCGCCAATGCCCCTGCTCGCCACCATGGCGGTGTAGCCGGACGCGAACCACCACGTCGGCACCGCTGATTCCCTCGGGGGCGGCCACCGGCAGATCGACGTAAACGGTCTGGTCCGGCCAGTTCTCGGACCTGCCCCCCGAGCCCTCCTGCATCAGCGACTGCGCGGTCGGTAGATCGAAATCGAACCCCTCCGCGTAGTACGCCAGCGTAGGCGCCCACTTGTTGACCGTCATGGACACCCACTCGTCCCGCTCGGACACCGCCCGGTCGCCGAAGAATTCCAGGTACCGTTCGTACATGTAATCCGGGTCGCAGACCGCCAGTTGGCGCTCGACCGCTCGCTGTCGAGCCGCCAGGTCCGATCCGGCCCAGATGTCGTCGCCGATCGCCCGCAGCAACACGTACGCGACCTCCTTCGGCGAGGCCTCCGGGTCCAGCGTAACGCCCTGGTCCTCAACCGTCCGGACCTCAACGTGCGGAACCGCCTTGCCCGACAGCCGGGCGTCCTCGCGGCAGCCGATCGTTTGGCCCAACGCCGCTGCGCCCAGCAACGCGAGCGATACACGGGTCCACCTTGTTGTATCGAACCGTCCGGTCATTCTGGCACCGCGGAAGTGTAGCCGGACTGACCTCAGATGCAATCCTCGGCCCCTACTTGTTCCCTCCCCCGCCGACCGGTAGACTCCAGCCCGAACCCGGGCAATCGTTGCAGCCCACCCGCGGAGCCGCCCCATGGCCGATTTCAACCCCAACGTCTGGGCGCCCTGGCGAATGGAGTACATCCGCTCCCTCGAGACCCAGAACCGCGACGTGGGTTGTTTCCTCTGCCACTACTGGCAGAACCCGCACGACGACCGGGCCAATCACGTGGTCCTCCGCCGCGGGGCGGTCTTCGCCGTCATGAACCGGTTCCCCTACACCAACGGCCACCTGCTCATCGCCCCGGCCGCCCATCGCGCCGAACTCGGCGCACTGGATGACGATGTCCTGTCACAACTGACCACATTGATCCGCGACGCGATCGCGATCCTGACCGATGCCATCGGCCCGCAGGGGTTTAACGTCGGATACAACATCGGCCGCTGCGCCGGAGCCGGGCTCCCCGATCACATTCACGGCCACATCGTCCCCCGCTGGAACGCCGACACGAACTACATGGCCGTGCTGGGCGGCATCCGGGTCATCCCCGACGCCCTCGACGCGACCTTCGAGCAACTCACCGCCGCCGCCGAGCGCCTCGGCCTGCGGAACAACGAATCGGGCTAGTCACCGTGGCTGCCGTCCCATCCAATCTGGCCGACTACGCCGTGCGCGACGACCGGTCCGCCGGCCGTCCCCACCGCGAACCCGACGAGTCCGCACGAAGCCCCTTCGCCCGCGACCGTCAGCGAGTCGTCCAGAGCACCGCCTTCCGCCGGCTCCAGTACAAGACCCAGGTCTTCGTCGCCCACGAGCACGACCATTTCCGCACCCGCCTGACCCACACCCTCGAGGTCGTCGAGATCGCCCGCCGCCTGGCCACCGCCCTACAAGTCAACGAGGCGCTGGCCGAGACCGTCGCACTGGCCCACGACCTGGGCCATCCGCCCTTCGGCCACGCCGGTGAGACCACACTCAACGAACTGATGGCCGACCACGGTGGCTTCGAGCACAACGTCCAGTCGCTGCGAATCGTCGATTACCTCGAGCACCCCTTCCCGCCCTTCCGAGGCTTGAACCTCTCCTTCGAGGTGCGCGAGGGCCTGGCCAAA
>DATKXO010000190.1:0-2223 GCA_035528995.1 Phycisphaerae bacterium
GCGACTACGACCGGCTGATGAACTCGAACCCGGAGACCCCGTAACGATGGCGAAACACACCATGAAGAATCCAGCCAGGCTTTCGCACGGCGAATTGGCCCAGATTGCCACCGGCATGCTCCAAATCCTCTACGGCCAACAGCACCGGGACGGCTCCTGGACCTACGCGGCCGACAAGGAGTGGTCCGGCGGAGACGTCTGCGAGGCCGCCGCCGGGCTGCTGGGCCACTACGGCCTTGTGCCGGAGGCAGACGGCCACGGGGAGCCGATGGAACCGGCTGCCATTCTGGAATCCCGGTCGCAGGGGAGCAAGTCCTGCCGCTACATCCTGTATGACTTCGATGAGGGCACGCTGGCCACGACGATGGTCTACGACGAGTACGCTGAGGCGGCCGCAGACGCCGACCAACTGAACAACGTGGTGATCCTCGCCGTGGAGTTCGAAGAGGAACATCCCGAGCCCCGCCAGCGCGAGCAACCGCCCGGTGAACCTGGCCCATCGGACTGAACGGGCTCAAGCTCCGTCGATGCTGTGGGTTCGGCCCAAGAAGGCCGGACCCTTTTATGTTGTTCCATGACAAACCACCTATCTGGAGATTTTTGCATGACCACACTCTTGGATGACGATCCTCGAACGGTCGCTTCGGCTGCCGAGCGGCTGCGGACCACGATGGCGGCGGTGCGGGTGTCCCTGAGTTGGCTAGGCATCCGCAAATCTTTGACCAACGATCAGAAGACGCTCGCGGCCGACGCATTCGGGGCCGAGGGGGAGTTTCTCTCCGCGGGCAAGAAACTGCTCGACAACCGGCACCCGGCGTTCCGAGCCGTCAGCGCGGTCCGCAACCGGCTTCTCAGTTACGCCAAGGGCGTCAGCTTGCCCTACCCCGAACCTGGCCTGAGGCTGATTCGCCAGGACCGGATCGAGGAGTTCGACGTGCGGATGCGGGAATTCCGCGAGGAACTCAACGAGGCCGTCCAAAAGCTGGACGAGCACTACGCCGAGATGCGGCGGACGGCCCAACAGCGGCTGGGCACGCTCTACAACCGGGCCGATTATCCCGACTCCTTGAGCGGCATGTTCGACGTCGCCTGGGAGTTTCCCGCAGTGGAGCCCCCCGATTACTTGCGGCAGCTCAACCCGGCGCTCTACGAAGAGGAGTGCCGGCGGGTGCAAGAGCGGTTCGACGAGGCCGTGCGGCTGACGGAAGAGGCGTTCACCAGCGAGCTGGGACGAATCGTCTCGCACCTGACCGAGCGGCTCTCCGGCGAGGCCGACGGCAATCCCAAGATCTTTCGGGACTCGGCGGTCGGCAACCTGGTGGAGTTCTTCGAGCGGTTCCGGCAGCTCAACGTACGCAGTAGCGAACAGCTCGACCAGCTTGTTGGCAACTGCCAGCGTGTCGTCCGGGGGATCGAGCCCCAGGACTTGCGCGACAACCAGACACTGCGGCAGCACGTGGCGACGGAGCTTTCTCAGGTCCAATCGGTGCTCGACGGGCTCTTGGTCGACCGGCCTCGGCGGAACATTTTGAGGCGGCCCAAGTAGCCGGAGGCTCCTCATGCAGCTTATTGTCACCCCGGGCGGCGTGGTCCGGTGCGTGTACGCCGAATCTATCAACCTCAACACGCTGGGCCGCCCCGTCATCGCTCGCGGCTCCCACGTCGAGCCGGATGCCAAAGGCCGCTGGTTCGCTGATCTAGGCCCCGTGGGTGGACCGACGCTGGGCCCCTTCGCCCGTCGCAGCGACGCCCTCGCTGCTGAAACGTCGTGGCTGGAGGTCCATTGGCTGGTCCATCCACTGGCCGATCCGTCCACCAGCGGTGTAACCACCCGGCACCCCTTGCCGGGTGCCAATCTCTTGTAGTCCGAATCTGAATCCGAAAACGCGAATCCCACAAGAAACAAAAGAAACGAAAGGACCCCGTATGAGAGTTTTGGTCATCAACAACGATGGAGGCGGCTTCGCCGATTACCTGGAGATCGCCCAAGGGACAACCGTCAAGCAGTTGTTCGAGCAGCAGATCAGCTCACCCGACCCCCATGACTACCTGATCCGCGTCAACCGCCAGCCGGTCCCGGCCGACCAGGTGATCCAGGAAGGTGACCGGGTGAGCTTCACGCCCAGCAAAATCGAAGGAGCCTGAGTGGGGCTCTGCTTGGGTTCCATCGTGTGTCTTGTGTCCGTACGGCGGCGGTTGGCCCGGTGGGTCGGCCGCCGCCAT